>JAEXPL010000155.1 GCA_023446865.1 Verrucomicrobiota bacterium
GGTGAGTATGTGCAGTTTCTTGATGCTGACGATTTCCTGCTGCCCGAGAAGATTGCCGAACAGGTGGTGGGCATGGAGCGGACCGGCGCGGCGGTGGCCTATGGCGATTGGCGGCATCAGTTTCACGAGCCGGACGGCACGGTTTGGATGGGGCCGGTGCGGGTGATGGGCCCGCGCGAGGATTTATTGGAGTCGCTCCTCTCGCGGCGCTGGATCCCCACGGTGGCCCTTTGTCTGCGGAGACAGGTTGTGAAACAAGTTGGCGGCTGGGACGAGTCGCTCGCGGCGGCTCAGGATATCGATCTGGTGTTCGCGCTCGTTCTGGCGGGGGCGCCGTTCGTCCATTGCCGCGGCTGCCACGCGATCTACCGGCGCTACGGCGCGGTAACTGTTTCGACGACCAACGGCCGACGCTGGCTCGAGGCGGCCGCGCGGGTGGCGGCCAAGGTGGAATGCGGGTTGGCCGCCGCCGACGGGGTGCCGCTGCGCTACCGGCGTCCGTTGGCGGAACACTACTTCAACCTTGCACGCAAATTCGAAGCGTTCTCGCCCATTCGCTACCGGGAACTACTGGCGCGTACACTCGCGGCCGACCCGGGCTACCGCTTCAAAGGCTCACGCGCATATCGCGCGCTGCAATGGTCGCTGGGGTTCCGCGCCACCGAATGGCTCGCGAGCCGGCAGCGGTCGTTGGCCCGGCGGTGGCAGGGGTAGGCGATCGTGAGCTCAGGCCCCGGGGGCAACCGGTTCAGCTCGGCTCGTCTTCAGGCAGCGGCTCGTCCGCCGGCAGGGGCGTGTCGTTGCCTTCGGGTTCGATCGGTTGCTGCGCGCTCATGAAGGCGATGAGTCGCTCGTTGAACTCCTTCGCGGGATCCTTGCCCATCTTCTTGAGCGCCTGCACCAGCGCCGCCACCTCGACGAGGCGGGCGATGTCGCGGCCGGGTCGGACGTGGATCTCGATGTGCGGGACGCGGATGCCGAGGACGTCGTAGAAACTCTCCTCCAAGCCGGTGCGCTCCTCTTCGACGTCGGGGCGCCAATCCTGCAGGGTGATGACCATGTCGAGGCGCACCTCGGGGCGGATGCTGCGTACACCGAACATCTCCGCGACATTGATGATGCCGATGCCGCGACACTCCATGTAGCCGCGGTTGAGCGGCAGGCTGGAGGCGACCAGCTCGCGCTCGTCGAGTACCCGGATGAGGGTGAGGTCGTCGGCGACCAAGCTGTGCCCGCGTTCGATGATCGCCAGGGCGGCCTCGCTCTTGCCGACGCCGCTGTGGCCGCGGATCATCACACCCACGCCCTCGATGCTGAGCGTGGTGCCGTGCTCGGTGGTCTGGCGGGCGAACTCGGCATCGATGCACAGCGTCGAGATATTGACGAAGTGCATCGTGATCAGCGGCGTGCGGTAGAGCGGCAGCTTCCGCTCGCGTGCGACGGTGAGCATGCCCTTGGTCGGAAGCAGATTCCGGGTGAGCACCAGGCAGGGGATGCCGCGGTCGATCATCGCGTGGAGCATCTCCTCCTGGCGGACGGGCGTGAGCGTCTTGAAGTACGTCATCTCGGTCGAGCCGATGACCTGGACGCGTTTGTTGGCGAAATACTTGTAGAAACCGGTGAGGGCGAGGGCGGGGCGGTTGATGCTCGGCTCGCGGATCTGCCGGTGCACACCCTCGCTGCCGGCGATCAGCTCCGTCTTTAGTTTGGCGCCGTACTTCGCGAAGAAGTCGGCGACGGTCACGGCGGTGGTGGCTTTCGGCATGGGGCGGTGCGGATGTGCGGGCCCACCGTAGTGGGCGTTGCCTGAAACGGAAGCGTGAAGTGTCCGCCGTGGCGCGTGGTCCACGGCGGGCCGGCGGAGTCAGGCGCCGGGGCCGGCGGCGAGCCGGGCGCGCGTCTCGCCGACTTCGCCGTCCAGGAATGGCAAAAGCCGTTCGACCGTTTCCCAGTCGGACTCCTCCGCGGCCCGTTCGAGGAGCCCGAACTGCTCGGAGAGGTCGCTCTCGCCGGCGAGCAGCAGCAACGAGCGCAGGGCGTGGGCGGCCCGGGCTGTACGCGGATCATGGAGGCGGGCCTGGGTCGCGGTGTTCTGCCACGAGCTGCCGAGGTCGGCGGCCAGCTTCTCGAGGGTGGGCGCAAGGTCGCCCAAGAGGCGGAGGTCGGGGGACGGGCCCGGCCGGGCGGTGAGGTCGAGCGCGGCGCGCGGCCGCGGACCGGTGTCGATGTTGCGGATCAGGTGTTCGAGCTTCTCGCGGGTGACGGGCTTGGTCAGGAAGCCGGCCATGCCGGCGGCGCGCGCGGCCGCCTGTTTCTCGCCGGAGGAGTAGGCCGTGACGGCGACGATCGGGGGCCGCGGCGGCGCGAGGATCGCCAGGAGTTGGCGACAGAGTTCGTCGCCGCTGGTGTCGGGCAGTTTCCAGTCGGTGAGGATGAGGTCGTACGGATGTTTGCGGGCCAGCTGGAGGGCGGAGGCGCCGTCGGCCGCCCAGTCCACTTCGTAGCCGAGGGCCTTGAGTGCGTGGCCGAGGGCGAGGCGGTTGTAGTCCTCGTCCTCGATCGCGAGCGCGCGGGAGACCGGCTGCACTGTCCGGGCGGCGGCGGCAGGCGGGTGGGTCATCGGCAGCGAGACCTCGAGGGCGAACTCGGTGGAGCCGGCGGCGCTGGCGGCGGTGATCCGGCCGCCCATGCGTTCGGCCAGCTTGCGACAGACGGCGAGGCCGAGGCCGAAGCCGCGGGTGTTGTCGGTGCCGCGCCCGCGCCGGAAGGACTCGAAGAGGCGGGGCAACTCGTCGGCGGGAATGGTCGGGCCGGTGTTGTGGACGGCGAGGCGCACCGTCATCCGCAGCCCTGCTTCCGGGGTGAGCCGCAGGGCGATCCCGGCCTCGCGCGGCTGTCCGTATTTGAGGGCATTGGACACGAGGTTGCAGACGATCTGGCGGATCTTGCCGGAGTCGCCCTCGAGCCATTGCGGGGTCTCGGGCAGCTGGAGCGTGCAGGCCTCGAGGACGGGGTCCATCGCCCGCACGGCCTCCTCGGTGAGCGCGCAGATCTCGAAAGGGGCGGGCGAGAGCGAGAGGTCGCCCCGGTCGATGCGGGAGAAGTCGAGCACGTCGTCGAGCATGGAGCGGAGCTGCTCGGCACAGCCGGAGAGGACGCGCACGAAGTTGCGTTCGCGCGGGCCGATCTCGGAGTCGTGCAGGATCGCGCAGATGCCGACCACGCCGTTGAGCGGGTTGCGGATCTCGTGGCTGACGCTGGCGAGGAACTCCTCCTTGGCGGCGTTGGCCTTGCGCAACTCGGTGGTGCGCTGTTCGACCGCGGCCTCGAGCTCGCGTTTCTGCCGCAGGAGGTGGCGCGTGCGCCAGCGCCCGACGGCCCACAACGCCGCCGCGAGCGCGGTGAACTCGAGCACCAGGGCCCACGGGCGCAGAAACCATGGATAAGGGCGCACCACGACGAGTTCGCGGCGCTCGACCAAGCCCTGCCGCTCGAACTCGAGGGTGAACTCGTTTGGTCCCCAGGAAACGGGCACGGAGAGCGGGACGCCCGGGCGCGTCTCGAGCCAGGCGCCGTTGGCGAGGCGCAGCCGGGTCGTCGTCGCCGGTGCGGACGGGGGCTGCCACCCGCCCGGGGTGAGCGTCGCGGTGTCCGCCGCCTCGCGCGGCAGGACGAGGCGCGCGGAGGGGGTGCCGTCGCCCCAGCGCCAGGTCGCGGTCGGAGGCTCCGCCGGTCGTAGCGGCATCCGGATCTCGACGACACCGCGGCGGCCCGCCACCTGGAGGTGGCCGGAGGACGACGCGACCATCTCGGCGTCGACCTCGGCCAGGCCGGGGACCGCGAGAGGCAGCCAGCGGCCGCCGGCGAACCAGACGAGCACGGGCGGCTTGTCGGGCCGAGTGGCGAGCACGGCGAGCTGGTCGGCGAGCCGGGTGCCGTCGGCGAGGCGCACCTCGACCAGCGCCGCATCGCGCGGGTTGCCGAGGGGGAGGCGGAAGGTGCCGCCGAGCGCGGCCTCGCGGACGTTGCCGTCCCAGAAGAGGAAGCAGATGCGGTCGGGCCCGAGACGCCGCACGCGCGCCCGCCCGGTGCCGATCTTCTCGCGGAACTGCCCGTCGGGCCCGAGGACGCGGATGCCATCGGCATGGGTGCCGATGTAGAAGGCGTTCGCATCGGCGGCCAGCGACGTGATGCTGCTTGGAAGCGAGGCGACCACGTGGTTGACGGTTCCAGGCGGGGCGACGAGCACGGTGTTGCTGTACGCCACCGCGGTGGCGCTGGCGCAGACGTCGAGCCCGTTGATGAAGCGGGTTGGCAGCCGAATCGCGCGTTCGCACAACTGCAGGGTGTTGTCGATGATCGTGGCGCCGCTGGTGGCGGGCCACAGGGTGCCGGGCGGGGAGGGGGGGATCTCGCCGCAATCGACCATGCCGCGGAACGTGACCAAGCGTGCGCCGCCGGGCTCGGCCTGGAGGTGCAGGATGTCGGCGTCGTCGAAGGCGGCGTGCCGGATCGTGTCCGGCGACTCGATGGAGCAGGCGCCCCGGGAGCCGCCGATCAACAGGGCTTCGTTGTCGCGCAGGAAGGTGTAGCAGGCGCCGAGTCCGTCCCACCGCCAAGTTGGCGTGTCGGCGCCGATCCGGTAGGAGACGAGGCCGCGCCAGAACGTGGCGCAGGTGATCGAATCGTTGTCGCGCGCGGCGCCGACGAGGCCGGACTCGTCGAGCAACGCGTTGGCCGCCGCCGGCGGAAGCAATGCGCCGCCCTGCCCGTCGAGGACGCCGCCCGGGGTGAACCATAATCCGTCGAGGAGACGACGGCATTCCGTGAGCCGGGGATCGGGCAGGTCGGTGGCGGGGACGAGCGCGCCGTCGCGCCAAGCGAGCGGGTGGGGCCCGGCTTCGAGCACGAACACCTGCGCGCCCCGCCGGCCGAGCGAGGGATAGGACTTGGGCGTGGCCGCGCGCAGCTGCCGGGCGGTCGCCTGCGGGGTGACGAGCCACAGGCCGCCCGGGCCTGCGGCTAGCCAACCTTCGGATACGGGGTGGGCCTCGGTGACGTGCGCCGACAGTTCGGTCAGGGGCTCGAAGCGACCGGTTTCGACGAACCCGGTGCTGCTGCCGACGACGAGCACCCGCCCGTGGGCGGGCGCGATGCACTGGACCGGGCTGCCGTTCGGCGTGGCGATCGTCGTCCAAGTGCCGCCGGGCACCCCGAGGGCGACGCCGCCCTCGAAGCCCACCGCCAGGCGTCCGTCGGGCAACCGTGCGAGCGACCAGACCGCTTTGCCGCGGAGGTTCTCGGGCAGCGCGATCGGGACCGCCAAGGGCGCGTACGGCACGGCAGCGAGCTCCGGAACGCCCAGGAATACCAGCCACAAAACCACCCGAATCCACGTGGGACCGTACATGGTGAAACGGGGGGAAAGATCGGTGGGCAGGGCGGGGCCGGCAACCGATTTCTCGGAGCGCCATGACAAAGACCATGCTCCGACTCTCCTTCGCCGGCCTGGCCGGCTTCGCCGCGTTCTCCACCCCGCAATCCGGCTGCGCCGTGCCGGCCGCGGCTCCGCTGGTTTGGGAACAGCCACCGTGCCCCCCGCCCAAAGGCGAGATCATCGTCATCCCAAAGGCGTTCGAACCATCTGGGACCGCCCTGCTGGTCTGGGAACAGCCGCCGTGCCCGCCGCCGAAGGGCGACATCATCGTCATCCCGAAGGCCATTGAGCAGACCGGCGAGCTTCCCGCCTGAGGGGGGCCAACCACCGTGCCCATGGTATCGCTCGCGACATTGAGATTCGGCGACGTGTTCGCCGAACAGGGTGGCCCGATCGATCGGCTCGACACTGGTGAGTTCCCGGTGCTGGGCCGGTCCTGTTGGCTCGCCAATGCCTTCCTGCGGGAGGCGCTCGCCATCGGCAAGGAGGCTCCGGCGGTCTTCGGGATGGCCGATGGCTCCGGCCTTGCCGACACGCCGGTGGCGGCCAGCCGCCTGGCGATTGCCGAAGCATTGGAACGTTGGGCCTACCTGGCCGTTTTCGACGGCCCGCGGGCGGCGACGTACGGTTTCCGCGAGGACGGCAGCTCGAACGGCATGGCGGCGTCGACGGGACTTTTCCGCCGACAGGCGCAGGTCTCGGCGCGGGCGGAGGCGATCAACCACCATACGCTGGTTTCCTGGTGGGATGGGCGCCTGCCCGCCGAGCGGATCACCTCGCCGTTTCCCGGCGTGGAGGCGGTGCGGCTGCACCACGAGGCGGGGCCGGGCGAGGTCGTCCTTCTCTTTCGCCGGACCCGCACGGGCTACGCCTACGGGCACGCCTACGGCGCGAAGCTTGGGGCTGCGTTGGGCCAGGCAGCGATCGAACTGGCGCGCTCTGAACAGGTGCTGGCGGCCTATCGCGCCATGGGCGCGCTCGTGCGCCCGGCGAACTTCCTCGAGCGCCGCGTGTTGTACTTTGCGGGCGAGGAGGGCGCGGAGGCCTTCGGCCGGCGGCTTCTCTCAAAGCCGACGAAGCCGTCGCTGCCGTTCCGCACGCTTTTCGACGGCGAGATCCCGGGGCCGTGGGCGCGCTGGGCGACCGTGTGGCGGTGCTGCCCCCTAATGCCCACGGCGGAGTACCTCGATCCGGACGCCGACTTCTTTTTCTGGTGATGCTTGCGGGGGACGCGGTCGGTTGCGGGCGCTCGACTGTGGGGCGAGCGCTATTGTCGGCCGGGCGCGTCCCCCCTTGGGCCAGCGGCGGCGGTGTCGGAACAGGTGTGCCGACTCCGGGACGGAAGGGCGGCCAAGAATGCCCTTGTCGCGCGCGCCGGGGGGTCGCGATACTGCGCCTTTCCAACATTCCGCCATGCTCGACCCGAAGATCCTCCGCGAGTCCCCCGACACCGTTCGCGACGCCATTCGCAAGAAGGGCAACGATTGCGACATCGAAGCCGTGCTCGCGCTCGACACCGAGTGGCGCTCGGCGTTGATCAACGTCGAGAAGCTCCGCGCCGCGCAGAAGGCGGCCAACAACGACATGGCGAAGCTTCCGAAGGGCTCGCCGGAGTTTATCGCCAAGGTCGCCGAGATGAAGGCCGTCTCCGCGCAGGTGAAGGAGCAGGATGCCAAGGTGAAGGAGCTCGAGGAGCGCTGGGCCAAGGCGATGCTCACCGTGCCGAACATCCCGCACAGCTCCGTGCCGGTCGGCCGCACCCCGGAGGAGAACGTCGTCGACTTCACCGCGGGCGACGTGAACGCCGTCTCGCCCGTCGCCAAGCCGCACTGGGAGATCCCCGGCTTCGACAAGATCATCGACTTCGGCCGCGGCTCGAAGGTCACCGGCGCCGGCTTCCCGTTCTACGTGGGCGACGGCGCCCGGCTCGTGCGCGCGCTGCTCCAGTTTTTCCTGACCGAAGGCGCCGCCAACGGCTACACCGAGGTCGCCCCGCCGATCTTCGTCAACACCGCCAGCGCCACCGCCGTCGGCCAGTTGCCCGACAAGGAAGGCATGATGTACAAGACCGTCGACGACGACTTCTACGCGGTGCCGACGGCCGAGACGCCGCTGACCAACTTCTTCCGCGACGAGATCGTCGACGAAGCCGCGCTCCCGATCTACCGCTGCGCCTACACCCCGTGCTTCCGCCGCGAGGCCGGCAGCTACGGCAAGGATGTGCGCGGGCTCAACCGCCTGCACCAGTTCGACAAGGTCGAGCTGCTCAAGTGGGTGCATCCGACCCAAAGCTACGTCGAGCTCGACAAGCTCCGCGACGACGCCGAGCGCATCCTCGTGAAGCTCGGCCTGCCGTACCGCCGTCTGCTCATGTGCACCGGCGACCTCGGTTTCTCGCAGGCGAAGAAGTACGACCTCGAGGTCTGGGCCGGCGGCCAGAAGCGCTGGCTGGAGGTCTCGAGCTGCTCGAACTTCGAGTCGTTCCAGGCGCGCCGCGCGCAGATTCGTTTCCGCAACAAGGAGACGGGCAAGCCCGAGCTCGTGCACACGATCAACGGCTCCGGCCTCGCCGTGCCGCGCGTGCTTGCCGCCCTGCTCGAGAACAACCTCGAGGCTGACGGCCGCGTGCGCATCCCCGAGTGCCTGCAGCCCTGGTTCGGCAAGAGCCACCTCGTTTTCGCCTGACGGCGAAAACGATACGCGGACCGCGGAACGGAGAACGCCGAAGTCCGGATGGGGGGCTTCTGACTTGGCCGCGGGCGCTGGTCCGAGGCTCGGCCGCTATGGTGCGCGGCGGCTCGACGG
>JAEXPL010000070.1 GCA_023446865.1 Verrucomicrobiota bacterium
CAGGAAAATCGGTCGCGTGGGTCAGCTGTGCCGCAACGCCGTTGCCGGGGGAACCATCGCGGCACGCCAGGTCGGCCACGCCGCCGCGGCCATCGCGGCGAGCGCGAGCGCGGCGCCCACGCCGAGCAGCAGCACCGGGTCATGCGGCCCCACTCCCGGGATTCGGTTGCGCAACGCACCGCCGAGCGCCCACGCGCCCGCACCGCCGAACGCCAGCCCGACCGCCAGCAACCTTCCAGCCTCGCCGGCCATCTGCGCAACCACGCCGAGCGGCGTCGCCCCGAGCGCGAGACGCAAGCCGAACTCCCGGGTGCGTTGCGCCACGGCGAACGCGAGGTTCGCGTAGACACCGAAGAGCGTGAGCACAAAGGCGAGCGCACCCAGCGCTCCGAACAGCCGCGACGCCATCCGCGCCGGCAACGCCGTCCCGGCAATCGCCTCCTCGAGCGTGCGAAACTCCACCGGCAATCCCGGATCCGCCCGGCCGAGTGCCGCGCGCAGCGCCGTCAGGGGCGGGGCCTGCCCTGCGCGCACGCGCACCAGCAGCGTGGTGAAGAACCAGGGCGCCTGCCGTTGCGGCACATAGTACTGGGGTGGCGGCGCATCGCTGAGATTCTCCTGACGCACATCCCGCACAATACCGACCACCTCGTGTTCGCTCTGCGAAAGCCACGGCACCAGCCGCAGCCGCTTGCCGAGCGCGGTGCCGTCGGGAGCGAGGCGCCGCGCGAGCGCCTCGTTGACGATCAGCACCGGCTTGCCGCGCTCGTCGTCGCTGGCCGTGAAAAGCCGTCCGCTCACGAGGCGCAACCCGAGCGTGTCGAACAAACCCGGTGTCACCGGATTATGGACGGCCTCGTTGCCGGCATTGCTCTCCGCCGGCTCGCCCACGACCCAGTACGGAAAACGCAGGGTCACCCCGGCGAGAGGCGCGCTGGCGTCGACCGCGGCCGCCTCGACGCCCGGCACCTCGCGCGCGGCGTCGACCAGTCGCTCGAAATACCGGGCGAGATCCAGCTGCGACTCGTACTGCGAGGGCGACGGCGCCGCATAGAGCACGAACACGTTGCCGGTCCGGAAACCCGGGTCGACCGCCTGCAGCCGGCTCAGGCTGCAGCCGAGCAACGCCGCCCCCGCAAGCACGACGAACGTGAGCGCCACCTGCGCGACGACGAGGCCACGCTGGAGCCGGCGCATGCCCGTGGCGGGCCCGGTGCGCGCGCCGTTCTCCTTCATGACCGCGCCGATCTCCGCTCGCGCCGCCTGCCACGCGGGCAGCACGCCCGCGCACAGCCCGGCGACGAGCGAAACCGCCAGTGCGACGAGCAGCACGCCGAGGTCGACCGAGACCTCGTTGGCGCGCGGCACGTAGAACGGCGGAAGCTTGTTCACGACGAGCTTCACCACCGCCACCGCACCGCCGACGCCGAGCGTGCCACCGGCCAGTCCGAGCAACGCATTCTCGATCAGCACCTGCGCCAACAGCCGGCCCGTGCTGGCTCCCAGCGCCTGCCGCACGGCCATCTCGTCGAGCCGCCGCAGGCCGCGGGCGAGCAGGAGATTCGCGAGGTTGCTGCACGCCACGAGCAACAGCAGCCCGGTGGCCGCGAGCAGCAGCAGCAGTCCTCGGCTCAGTCCCGCGACCCGCATCTCGTGCAACGGGCTCGTCCGCAGGGTCCAGTTGCGATTCGTATCCGGAAACTCTCGCGCCAGATCGGTGGCGATCGCCTCGACCTCGGCCTGGATCCGGCCGGCGGTCAGGCCGGGCTTCACCCGGCCGATGGCGACCCAGTACCGCGAGTCCCGGGCGAAATACTCGGGCGCCTCGGCCGGAAACGGCAGCCATACGTCGACAAACGCCGGCTCGCGCACCGCCTCCGGCATCACACCGAGGATGGTCACCGGCTGGTCGTTCAGCGTGATCGTGCGCCCCACGGCCGACACGTCGCCGTTGAAGCGCCGTTGCCACGCCGCATGGCTGAGCACCGCCCCTCGCGCCGTGCCGCTCGAGAACTCCGCGGGGCCGAACGTGCGGCCCAGCAGGGGCGTGACACCGAGCGTCTTGAAAAACTCCTCCGTCACCAGCGAGGCGGTGAGCTGGATGGGTTGCTCGCCGGGGCGTTTCCACGTGGCGAAATCCGGCCGGTAGGCGCCCAGCGAAGCAAAACCCTGGACACGATCGTGCAGGTCGCGGAAGTCCGCCGCGGACATCCCCGGCTGCACGATCGACTTGCCGAGGTTCACCGCCTGGAAACCGACCAGCTCCGCCGGCCGCGCGAACGGCAGCGGGCGCAGCAGGATCCCGTTGACGACCGAATAGACGAGCGTCACCGCACCCACCCCGGCGGCGAGCAGACCGACGGCGAGGATGGCGAACCCGGGGGAGCGCCGCAGATGACGCAGCGCCGTGCGGAACTCGGAGAGGAAGGCGGCAGTGGACATGCCCGCATCATCGCAGAAATCCCGCAGCCCCACATGAGGCAGAGGTCACGCTCCGAGGTCATGGCGGGTGTGACCGCCGCTTCCGGGGTGGCCGGGCGGCGCCTCAGATCAGCCCCAACTCCCGGGCCCGCAGCGCGGCCTGCGTACGGTCGAGGGCGCCGAGTTTGCCGAGCACGTTGGTCATGTGGTTCTTCACCGTGCCCTCGGCGATGCCGAGGCGCGAAGCGATCTCCTTGTTCGAGAGTCCGTCGCAGAGGCACTGGAGCACACCAAGCTCGCGACCGGAGAGCGGCTCCGGCAACGGTTGCACCGCGCGTCTCTCCGTCCGGCTCGCGATGCGGTTGAACTCCGCCATGAGCTTCGCCGTCACCGAAGGTTGGAGCACGCTCTCGCCGGCCGCCACGGCGCGGATCGCCTCGACCAGTTTCTCCGAAGGCGAAGCCTTGAGCAGGTAACCCGCGGCGCCGGCGCGGATGGCGGCGAACACCTCCTCGTCCTCCTCGAAGGTCGTGAGCACCAGCACACGCACCGTCGGCTGCGCGGTCAGGATCCGGCTCGTCGCCTCCACGCCGCCCACCTGCGGCATGCGCAGGTCCATCAGGACCACATCGGGTCTGAGGCGGGCACAGGCGGCCACCGCCGCTTCGCCATCCGCGGCCTCGCCGACGATCTCCAGCGCGGGGTTGAGGCCGAGCAGCGTCGCGAGTCCCTCGCGGAAAAGCGCCTGATCGTCGACCAGCAGAACGCGGATACGTTTCATGCCGTCACCTCCGCGCGCACGACAAAGCCGCCGCTCGCACCGTTGGCCGCGTGGAGCGTGCCGCCGATTGTCGCCAGGCGCTCGCGCAGCCCCGCCAGGCCGAAACCGCCGCCCGTTGCATCCGCTGGACAGCCACGACCGGTGTCGGACACCTCGACGCCGACTCGTCCATCGGCGCGGTAATCGACCCGGACCCGCACCCGCGCCGGACCGGCATGCTTGCGCACATTGGTGAGCGCCTCCTGCACGGTGCGGAAGAGCGCCTGCTCGACCGCGTCCGGCAACGGTCGCGGCGCACCCGCGGGCTCGAAGGCGACCTCCAACCCGCTCTCGCGGACCAGCCCGGCCAGCGCGGCGCCCAAGGGTTGGCGCTCACCGTCGGACCGCAGCGTGCCGACGGATCGGCGCACGGCGTCCAGCGCCTCGCGCGCCGAACGTTCCGCCTTCTCGATCGCCTCGCCGGCGCGCTCCGGGTGCGCCGGCAGCAGCGCCCGCGCCGCCTGGAGTTGAACGGCCACGACAGTCAGATAGTGCCCGAGCCCGTCGTGGATGTCGCGCGCGATCCGGTTGCGCTCCTGCACGGCCGCGAGCGCGGCGGTGCGTTCGGCGGACGCGCGCAGCTCGGCGTTGGCCTTCGCCAGTTCTGCCGCGAGCCCCTCGGCCTTCTCCCGCGAACGGTTGGCCCAGAGCGCCAGTCCGGTGCACCCGATGGTGAACACCATGCCGACCCCCAGGCCCAGCACTGCGGATGCGATGCTGCGCCACGGGGCGCCGAAATGGCGGAAGAACGCCGCCTGGATCGCGACGCAGAGCACGGCGATGAGCACCGCCCGCGACAGGCGCAGCACCGTCGTCGCCAGGCTCACGACCGGCATGGCGAGGATCCAGATGGTATTCTGCGGGACCGGCAGTGAATAGATGGCGGCAAAGAGGAGGAGCTGCAGGGTGAAATACGGTCCCGCCCAGTGCTGCGGCAGAAACCGTTTCGTCCAGCCAACGCCATGGATCATCAGGACCGCGTAGAGCAGCAGCAGCGCGTAGAAGACCAGGCTCGCCGGCGCGAACATGCGGAACGCGGAGTCGAACAGAACAGGCACGACCACGGACACCAGCGCGGCGATGATCGCCACACGGAAGACGGCCATGACCTTGGGCGGAGGCGGAGAGTCAAACACAGCGGCACGTTGGCAAATCCGCGGCAGACAGGCAATGGGCCGAAAGTCACGGCGCACGGAGAGTTGCGGCCCACCGAATGGCCCGGGACCAACGCATCCGGACACAAAAACGGCCCCGGCCCAAGCCCCCGCCCGAGAAA
>JAEXPL010000080.1 GCA_023446865.1 Verrucomicrobiota bacterium
TGCCTCGAGCAGGATGTCGACCTCTTCATCGGTGGCGTGAAGGAGCGGCCGATCGCCTACAAGCTCGGCATCGGCTTCTGCGACCACAACCACGAGCGCAAGGAGTGCCTGGCCGGCTTCGTGGGCATGGTGAACTTCGGCCGCGAGGTGCACGCGAGCGTCTGCTCGCCGGTGTGGAACTTCGTCCCGCGCCGCGCGCGAGGTAGGAGCCTGCTTGCAGGCGACCAAACCGTCGCGGGCAAGGTCGCTCCTACACCCGGAAAAACGGAGGCCGTCGCATGAGCTGCTCTTCCTGCAATTCCTCGGTTCCCCATCCGCCGGCCGTCGGCGAGGAGGGTGAGCATCCGGAGTTCCCCTCGGGCTCGACCAACCCCTGCAAGCTCTGCACGCCGCTCGGCGCGTGCCTGGCGTTCAAGGGCATCGCCGGTACGGTGCCGCTGCTCCACGGCTCGCAAGGCTGCGCGACGTACATCCGCCGCTACCTCATCTCGCACTTCCGCGAGCCGATCGACATCGCCTCGACCAACTTCTCCGAGGACTCCGCCGTCTTCGGCGGACGCAAGAATCTCCACACGGCCCTCGACAACGTCGGACGCCAATATCGACCCGCGCTCGTCGGCATCGCGACCACCTGCCTGTCCGAGACGATGGGCGAAAACATGCCGATGCTGATCGGCGAATACCGCGGCGAAGCCCGTGACCTGCCGACCGCGGCCGAGCGCCCTGAGATGGTCCACGTTTCCACGCCGAGCTTCAAGGGGACGCACGCCGAAGGTTTCCACGCTGCCGTCCGCTCGCTGGTCGAGACGCTGGCCGGTAGCGCGACGGCGGAAATGGCATCTGCCCGACGCCTCGCGCTGTTTCCCGGAATGGTCTCGCCCGCCGACCTGCGCCACCTGCGCGACTTCTGCGCCGCGTGGGGCGAGGCGACGATCACCCTGGTGCCCGACTACGCGGAGACGCTCGACGGTCCCAGTTGGTCGGAGTTCATCCGCACGCCCACAGGCGGCACCACCATCGACGAGCTGCGCGCTCTCGACCGGGCGACTGCCGCGCTCGAGTTCGGCCACTCGCTTGCCGCGGCGCCCGCGACGGCCGGTACGCATCTCAACACGAAGTTCAACGTCCCGCTGCACCGCCTCGGCCTGCCGATCGGTGTGCGCGCCAACGACGCCTTTTGCGCGGCGCTCGAGACCGCCACCGGCCGCGAGATGCCGGCGCGCGTCGCGGCCGAGCGCGGTCGCCTGATCGACAGCTACGTCGATGCCCACAAGTACCTCGCCGGCAAAAAGGCGATCGTCTACGGCGAGGACGATCTCGTGGCCGGCATCGCGGTATTCCTCGCCGAGACCGGCATCACGCCGGTGCTGGTCGCCAGCGGCGAGCGCAACCGCCGGCTCGCCGCCGCGATCTTCGCCGCCGCTCCGGAGCTGCGCGACCGGATCGAGGTGCGCGAGGGCTCGGACTTCGGCGACATCGAGACGCGTATCGCGGAGCTGAAGCCGGATCTGCTGATCGGCAGCAGCAAGGGCTACAAGCTCGCGCGCTCGCTCAACCTGCCGCTCGTGCGCTGCGGATTCCCGGTCCACGACCGCCTCGGCGCCCAGCGCCTCCAACTGCTCGGCTACGCCGGCACGCAGCAACTCTTCGACCGCATCGTCAACGTCCTGCTCGAGGCCAAGCAGGAGCATTCGGACATCGGTTACGCCTACCTCTGAACCAACCGGAGCACTTTACCATGAAGGATGAAACCAACAGCGCCCTGATCGCCACGACCTCCGCCTGCGTCTCCGCCGAAGGCGGCCAGTGCGACGATGTTCCGTCGGTGGTGCACCAGACCTTGGATTTCACCAAGCACCCGTGCTTCAGCAAGGAGGCGCACGGCAAGTTCGGTCGTGTGCACCTGCCCGTCGCGCCGCGCTGCAATCTGCAGTGCAACTTCTGCAACCGGAAGTTCGACTGCATGAACGAGAGCCGCCCGGGCGTGACGAGCTCGATCCTGCCGGTGCCGCAGGTGGTGCCGTACCTCGAAGAGGTCATGGCGCGCGTGAAGAACCTGAGCGTGGTCGGCATCGCCGGTCCCGGCGACCCGTTCGCCAATCCGGACGAGACGATGGCGACGCTGCGCGCGGTGCGTGCCCGGTATCCGGAGATGATCCTCTGCCTCGCGACCAACGGCCTGGGCATCGGGCCGCACGTCGAGGAGATCGCGGCGCTCAAGGTCAGCCACGTCACCTTCACCGTGAACGCGGTCGATCCCGTGATCGGCGCCAAGATCTACGCGTGGATCCGCGACGGCCGGAAGCCGATGCGCGGCATCGAGGCCGCGAAGCTCCTGCTCGAGCGTCAGCTCGATGCGATTCGCCGCCTGAAGGCGCTCAACGTGGTCGTGAAGATCAACTCGATCCTCATGCCGGGCATCAACGACACGCACATCCCGGAGGTCGCGAAGGTCATGAAGGAGCTCGGCGCGGATCTCATGAACGTGATGGCCTTCCTCCCCGTGAAGGGTGCGGCGTTCGAGGACATGGCGCCGCCGGACAACCTCGAGATGGCGCGCGCCCGCCTGCAAAGCGGCCTGCACCTTCCGCAGATGTCGCACTGCGCCCGCTGCCGCGCCGACGCCGTCGGTCTGATCAGCGAAGGCCTCAACGAGGAGAACATGGAGCGCCTCAACCGTTACGCCAACGCCGACGTCCTCGGCGGGCGCAGCCGTCCGTACATCGCCGTGGCGAGCGAGGAGGGCGCGCTTGTGAACCAGCACCTCGGCGAGGCGGCGCGCGTGTTGATCTTCAGGAAGGACGAGGCGACGTCCTCGGGTTTCAAGTTCCACGAGGTGCGCAAGACGCCCGAGCCGGGCACCGGCGACGGACGTTGGCGCGATCTCGGCGCGATGCTGCACGACTGCCGCGCGATCCTCGTCTCCGCCGCCGGTCCGAAGCCGAAGCGCGTGCTCGAGGAAACGGGCATCGAGGTGCTCGAGATGGAGGGGCTGATCGAGGAGGGCCTCAGCGCTGTCTTCTCCGACCAACCGATCCCGAAGGCGCTGCAACGCCGTTTCACCTCCTGCGGCAGCGGCAATAGCTGCAAGGGCACCGGCACCGGCTGCGGCTGAGCGCGGCGGGCCTAAGGCAGAATGAAGAACGATGAGTGCAGAACTCTTCCGAGCGGTTGGGCGGGCTTTACGCCCGCCATTCCGGATGAAGCCCAGTTGGCGGGCATAAAGCCCGCCCCACCATCGGAGAAACCTACGTCAGCCCTTTGCTTCCTCACTCCCATAATCTCTCAGGCCCTTACTCCCTCTTCCCATGAACAAACCGAACCACCACCTCTTCGTCTGCGGCAGCTTCCGGGCGAACGGCGAGCGCCAGGGCGTCTGCCACAAGAAGGCCTCCATGAGCCTTCTTTCGTACCTCCAAGGCGAGATCCAGGACCGCTCCCTCGACGGCATTGAAGTCGCCGTGACCGGCTGCATGAACGTCTGCGTCAAGGGCCCGGTCATGGTCGACTATCCGACCGGCAACTACTACCGCGTGCCGAACAACGACGCGATCGACGCCATCCTCGACGCGATCGAAGCCGACACTGTGGCGGAGGAATATCTCCTGACGTGACCAACCCGGGGTACAACGCGAAGGGCGGCGGAGTGCCTCGGCACGCTTCCGCTTCCGCCGGTGCCGCCGAAGCGCGCCGCGAGCGCGGCGGAGCGGGACCGACCTGTTGTTTGCAGGTGCCGTCGACTGCGGCAACGCCTGCAGCTATGACCCCATGGAAGTTGCCTTGCCTTGTCCCAAAACACCTCACCAAACTTTCTTTCCTATGGCCTACAAGATTGACCCCGAAAACTGCGTTGCCTGCGGCGCGTGCGTCGAGCCGTGCCCCGAGGGCGCCATCTCTGAGAAGGACTCGGTCTACACGATCGATCCTGCGAAGTGCATCGACTGCGCCGCGTGCGAGTCGACCTGCCCGAACGGCGCGATCAGCGCGAGCTGACCGTTCGCTTTCGTCTCATTCTCTTCGCTCGGGCGCGCTTTCCCGCCCCCGGGCAACCCATTCGACGGCCGCAGATTTCCTGCGGCCGTTTTGTTTTGGCGTCGCTCCTGCTCTTGCTCGGCGGATCCATGCCGATCGGGACCGTCGAGCCGAGTTCCGTCGTCGCGGGTTGCGACCATGAGCACACGACGCCTCCATCTCATCGACACGACACTGCGCGACGGCGAGCAGGCGGCCGGCGTTGTCTTCACCCGCGAGGACAAGGTTGCCATCGCGCACGAACTCGTCGCGGCGGGGGTGCCGGAGCTCGAGGCCGGGATTCCGGCGATGGGCGAGGAAGCGCAGGGCGATCTTCGGGCCGTGATCGGTGCGGTCGGGAGCGAGCGCGTGCTGGCGTGGTGCCGGGCCGATTCGGCGGATCTCGTCGCGGCGCAGAGCTGCGGGGCGACGCGTGTGCACATCTCGTTCCCGGTTTCCGATCTTCACCTGCGGACTTGGGGAAAAGACCGCTTCTGGGTGCTGCGCGAGCTCCGCCGGCTCACGATGGAGGCGGCAACGCGTTTTCACTTCATCTCGATCGGGGCGCAGGATGCGACCCGCGCCGACTTCGGGTTCCTCCAGGATTTCGCCTCGACGGTGGCGCTGACCCGGGCGCGCCGGCTCCGTCTGGCCGATACGGTCGGTGTGGCGCATCCCGGCCGGCTCGGGCGGGAGATCGCGGCGCTCCGCGAGCGCGTGCCTGGTCTCTCCCTGGAGTTTCACGCCCACGACGACCTCGGACTCGCGACGGCGAACACGTTGGCGGCCTTCGAGGCGGGCGCGACGGCGGCGAGCGTGACGGTGAACGGCCTCGGCGAACGCGCGGGCAACGCCGCGCTGGAGCAGGTCGTGATGGCGCTGCGGGTGGCGCATGGCGTGGACTGCGGTGTGCGCACCGAGAAGCTCGCGCTGCTCTCGTCGCTCGTCGCGCGGGCCTCGGGCCGGGCCGTCGCGCCGGAGCGGCCGGTGGTTGGTGCGGCGGCCTTCCGTCACGAGTCGGGCCTGCATTGCGCCGGGCTACTCAAGGATACCCGCACCTACGAACCATTCGCCCCGGAGGTGGTGGGGCGCCGCCGCGAACCGTTTGCGGTGGGCTGGAAAACCGGGGCGGCGGCGCTCGGCGCGGCGTTGCGCGCGGCTGGCGCGACAGTGGACGACACCACGTTGCGCCGCCTGTTGCCGCTGGTCCGTCGTCGGGCGCGGGAACTGCGCCGCACACTCACCCCCGGCGAGCTCGTCGATCTGCATGCCGGCACTCTCAACCTTGGAGAACTCTGATCATGGGTTTCAAAACCTACCGTTTCACGACGCAACCGAATGATTCCTGGCTGCTCGACAGCCCGGAGCCGCTGCGCTTTTCCGGTCCGCAGGGACTCATCGCGCAATGGTATCGGCTCAACCGGATGGATCTGGGCGATGGTCCGTGGCTGGTCCCGGCGCGGGACTGGCTCGCGCTGGCGCTCGGCGCGGCCGAGGCGGCCGAGCGATGGATCATCTTCGAGCAGGCCGAGGCGGGAGTGCGCAAACTCGCACGACTGGAGCGCATCAACGGCAAGTTCGGCGCGCAGACGCGACTGATGATGCAGTTCAGCCCGCTGCAATGCCTCGGCGGCGGCTTGCCGCTGGTGGTGGTGGAGCCGGAGTGCGTGTGCGGGTGGGGCGAGGAGTTGTCGATCGACGGCGGCAACGGCAGCGAAACGTGCAGCTGGCGGTGGATGTCGCCGCAGCTTGGTTTTGCGAGCGTGGTCGCCGGGTAGTGAACGGGTGGGGTGGCGCGGTGCTGGTGTCGCGAACGGGCTCCCAACCTCCGACGAGCCAGCGCCGACCGGGTCGGTGGCGTGGTTGCAGGTGTCGAACGCGGCGGGGCCGGGGAACGAGCGCGTTTGAGGTTTCCTTTTGCGGAGTGTCTCGCAACCTGCCGGCCATGTCCTGGCAGCACTATGCGATCCTCCACGTGGCCAGCATCCTGTTCCTGACCGGCGCTGCCTTCGCCGTGTTCGGTGGCGCTCCGGATGCTCGCCGCAAACTCATCATGATGGCCGGCGGCATCCTGAGCCTGCTCGCGCTGGTCGCCGGCTTCGGGCTGGCGGCGAAGAAGTTGATGTTGCCCAACCCGATGACCTGGCCGGCCTGGCTCTGGGTGAAGGTTCTCTGTTGGTTGTGGCTTTCGGCGATCGGCGGCATCGCCTTTCGCCGCCGCGAACAGACGCCGCGCTGGATCGCAATGACGGCGCTCGTCCTGCTTGTCGCCTTGGTGATGGCGTTCGTGAAGCCCGAGTTTGGCGGCTGAGACGCTCCCGCACGATCCCTCACATGTTCGGCGACGCCAGCCATCTCCCCGTCTGCGGCGTCTGGATCGACGAACACGGGCGCGTCCATGTCGCGCTCGCCACCGAGGATGGCGGCCGGACCGAGGCGATGACGGAGTTCCGGCCCTTCGTGTGGCTGCGCGACCCGCCAGCAGAGACGCCGCCGCACACCGAGATCGAGACGCTCGCCGGTGACGGACTGTACCCGCTCCTCGCGCACACCACCGCCGTGTCGGCGCACGAGGCCCTGCTGAAAAAGGTCGGGGCGGCCGGCTACGACGTGCTGCGCCCGCTCGAGTGCCAGTTTCTCCTCCAGAAGCGCCGCCGTCTGTACGACGGCCTGCGCTTCCCGCAACTGCGCCGCTGCCAGCTCGACATCGAGACGGCGGCCGCCGGCGCGGACCACTTCAGCGACCCGACGCAGCCCGGCGACCGCGTGCTCGCGATCGGCCTGCGCTTCGGCGAGCGCACCGAGCTGCTTGAACTTGCCGCCGACAGCGACGACGCGGAGCGCGACCTCCTGCACCGTTTCAACGCCGTGCTCGCCGCCGAGGACCCCGACACGATCGAGGGGCACAACCTCTTCAAGTTCGACCTCGATTACCTGCGCGTGCGCGGCAAGCGCCTGAAGGTTGCCTGCGCCTGGGGCCGCTTCGAGCAGAAGGCCGCCTTCCGCAACAGTCGCCTCAAGCTCGCCGAGCGCTGGATCGATTTCCCGCGGTGCGACGTGCCCGGCCGCGCGGTGATCGACACCTTCCTGCTCGCGCAACTCTACGACATCTCCTCGCGCGAACTCACCTCGTACGGCCTGAAGGATCTCGCCCGCCACTTCGGCATCACCGACGACGAGTCCGGCGCGCGCACCTACCTGCCCGGTGCCCGGATCCAGGAGACGTTCTACGCCGACCGCGAGCGTTTCCGCGCCTACCTCCGTGACGACCTGCGCGAGACCGCCGGGCTCGGCGACCTGCTCCTGCCGACGTACTTCGAGCAGGTGAAGGCGTTTCCGACGACGCTCCAGGAAGCGACGCTGCGCGGCACGAGCACGAAGGTGGAACTGCTCTTCCTCGAGGAGTATTACCACCGGCGTGCGACGCTGCCGGGGCCGGTCGAGGTGGCGTCGTTCGAGGGCGGTTTCTCGCGCAGCTTCAAGGAGGGCGTCTTCCGCGACGTGATGCACTTCGACGTCGCCTCGCTCTACCCGAGCCTGCTGCTGACCATGGGCCGCAACCCGCGCGGCGACACGCTCGGGGCGTTCATCCCGATCCTGCGCCAGCTGCGCGACTACCGCCTGAAGTACAAGGGGCTTGCGCGGACCGATCCGGACCCGGAGCTGCGCGCCGAGTACGCGGCGCGGCAGGCGAGCTTCAAGATCCTGATCAACTCGTTCTACGGTTACCTCGGATTTTCCGGGGCGCGTTTTGGCGACGGGGAGCTTGCCGCCGAGGTGACCCGTCGCGGCCGCGAGCTGCTGCAGGCGTTGATCGGGGAGTTCACCAAGCACGAGTGCGAGATTCTGGAGGCGGATACCGACGGCATCTACCTCGCCTCGGCGCGCTGGTTCGCCGAGCCGGAGAAACTCCTCGCTGCGGTGAGCGGCATCCTTCCGGCCGGTATCGAGCTGGAGTACGACGGCTCGTACCGGGCGATGTTCTGCTACAAGGCGAAGAACTATGCGCTCTTCGACGGCGAGAAGGTCACGATCCGCGGCTCCGCGCTGCGCTCGCGCGGCATCGAACCGTATCTCAAGAAACTCGGCGACCAGCTCATCCGTTTCCTCCTCGGCAGGGGGGCGGAGTCGCCGCTCGCGCTCGCCGTGGACTACCGGCGGCGCTTCGCCGCCCGCGCCGCCGACGTGCGCGAGTTGGCGAAATCGGAGAATCTCGGGCAGAGCACGGAGGC
>JAEXPL010000197.1 GCA_023446865.1 Verrucomicrobiota bacterium
TCACCTGGGTGGTCGGAATCTCGGATACACAGGCGACGACGCCCGGCATCGCGTTGACCCATTTCATCGACCAGTCGGTTGCCGCCCAGACGCCGTACACGCTGATCACGCTGCCGATGGCCGGTTATGTGGCGGCGGACAAGTCGGGCCAGGTCTCGACGGCCCAGGTCGCCCCGTCCTCGCGCTGGGTCCAGGTGCTCAACAACAAGCCCACGGCGCTCTCGCTGACCCCCGATCTGACCGACGGCAAAGTCTATGTCGACGAGGAGATCAACTTCCTCGTCCAGCGCTACGGCGCCGCCGGCTCCGCCAATGGTGTGCGTGGCTACAACTTGGACAACGAGCCGGACCTCTGGCACGCCACCCATGCACGCCTTCACCCGGTTCAGGCCACGTGCGCCGAGCTGATCACGCGCTCGGTCGACCTCGCCAAGACGATCAAGCGGATCGATCCGGGCGCGGAGACGCTCGGTTTCGTGAGCTACGGTTTCTCCGGCTATCTCAGTTTCCAGGGGGCCACCGACTGGGCGACCGAGCGCACCAAGGGCTCCTACAACTGGTTCGTCGACTACTACCTCGACCAGCTGAAGAAGGCGTCGGACACCGCCGGCCGGCGCCTGCTCGATGTGCTCGACCTGCACAACTACACCGAGGCGAAGGGCGGCGGCGTCCGCGTCAACGCGACGACCGACTACACCAACATCGACTGCAACAAGGCGCGGCTGCAGGCGCCGCGCACGCTGTGGGATCCGACCTACATCGAGGACAGCTGGATCGGCCAGTGGAACAAGGCCTATCTGCCGCTGCTGCCGAAGATCCAGGCCTCGATCGACGCCTTCTATCCGGGCACGAAGTTCGCGATGGGCGAGTACGCCTTCGGCGGCGGCGAACACATCACCGGCGGCATCGCCCAGGCCGACACGCTCGGCATCTTCGGGCGGAGCGGGGTGTACATGGCGTTCTTTTGGAAACAGGACGGGGGCAACACCTACATCGCCTCCGGCTTGAACCTCTACCTGAATTACGACGGAGCCGGCGCGAAGTTCGGCGACACCAAAGTGAACGCGGTGACGAGCGACGTGGCGACCTGCACCACTTACGCCGCGATTCCCGGAGCCGACACCAGCCGCCTGCACGTGATCGTGCTCAACAAGGCGTACGACACGGCGACGCCGGTGCGCATCCGCATCGCCGGCACGACGGCATACACGAAGGCGCGCGTGTTCGCGTTCGATTCGGCCAGCGCCGCCATCACGGAGCGCACGCCGGTCGCGAGCATCACCGGCAACGATTTCACCTACACGCTCCCCGCACTCACCGCCGCGCACTTCGTCCTCGAGTCGGCGCCGCTGGAGGCGTGGCGGCAGCAGTACTTCGGCACCACGGCCAACACTGGTGACGCGGCCGATAGCGCCGACCCGGATCTCGACGGGCGCAGCAATCTGCTCGAGTACGCCACGGGGACGGTGCCGACGGCCCCGAATTCCGGCGCGGCGGCGACCGAAGGCTCCGCGACGGACGGAGCCGGCACCCACGCAAAGCTTACCTTCAACCGCATCGCCGACCCGGCGCTGCTCTATACGGTCGAGGCGAGCGACGATCTCGGCGCTTGGTCCCCGATCTGGACAAGCACCGGCGCGCAAAACGTGGCCGGGTCCGTCGTCGTGACCGACAGCGAGACGTTGGAGAGCCACCCGCACCGCTTTCTGCGGCTGCGGTTGAGCAACTGAGGGGGCCGTCCGCGAGTAGGTCCAGTCTCTGACTGGACGCCGGAATACGGGAGCCGGCGGTCACGGCCAGAGTCGGAGAAGTCCGGGCGGAGGCCGGACCCACGAGGAGCGCATGCCGGCCGGAGGTTTCACCAACGGTGGACGGAGGTTCGCTCGAGGATTTGTGGCAACCGAATGATCACGGTTGAGCCGGGCCGCTGAGACAAAGGGCGGACGTCGTGCCACCCTCCGTTGAGGCCGAAGGCTTGTGTGCTGGCAGACGCTTGGTCGGCGCGTGCCCGCGCGCCAGCCGACGCGGCTGTGGTAAGGCGCGGGGCACCGTTCTTCCGGGTTGAAACCCGGAGCGCGGTGCCGGAGCGTGCGGCGATGCTGCGTTTCGGTCCGCTCGAGCTGCGCTCCAATCTCTTCCTCTCGCCGTTGGCGGGTTACACCAACCTGCCGTTTCGGCTGACGCTGCGCGAACTCGGCGGGCTCGATCTCTGCACGACCGACCTCGTCAACGCGCGCTCGCTGCTCGAGCGGCGCTCCCGCGCGTTCGAGCTGATCAAGACCTGCACGGAGGACTCGCCGCTGGCGGTGCAGATCTTCGGCTCCGTGCCCGAGGAGATGCGCGATGCCGCGTCGATGCTCGAGTCGCTCGGCATCGCCTCGGTCGACATCAACATGGGCTGCCCGGTGAAGAAGGTCTGCAAGGGCGGCGGCGGCTCGGCGATGATGACCGAGATCGAGAAGACCGTGGCGCTGGTGCGCGGCATCGTGAAAGCGGTGAAGATCCCGGTGACGGCGAAGATGCGCCTCGGCTGGGACGACGAGAACCTCACCGCACCGGATCTCGCCCGCGCACTGGAGGATGCCGGCGTGGCGGCGGTGTTCGTGCACGGCCGCACGCGGGCGCAGGGTTTCTCCGGGCGGGTGAATCTCGCTGGTATCCGAGCCGTGGTGCAGGCGGTGAGGACGATTCCCGTGATCGGCAACGGCGACGTGACCACGCCCGAGGCCGCGAAGATGATGCTGGCCGAGACCGGCTGCGCCGGCGTGAGCATCGGGCGCGGGGCGTTCTACAACCCGTGGCTGTTCGTGCAGACGCGCCGCTACCTCGACACTGGCGAGCTCTCGCCCGAGCCGACCATCGAGGAACGGCTGCGCGTGCTGCGGATCCATCATCGGCGCTATGTCGAGATGCACGGCGACGAACGCGGCACGGTGCTCTTCCGGCGCGTGGCGAGCTGGTACGCGCGGCGGTTCGGCCCGGCGAAAGAGTTCAAGCGCCTTGCAGCGCGCATGAACAACTCGGCGGATTTCGAGGCGACGATCGCGGGCTTTGTCGAGTGGCGGAAACGGTTCCTCGACGAGCACGGCGAGCTGCGGGAGAAGTTCCGCCCCGCGCCGCTGGTCGCCTCGTTCATGCAGCCCGAGGGCGAGGACGGTGCCGAATCGATCCCCGTGCCGAAGGGCCCGGTGGACCACTGGTGAGGCCGGGGTTTCTGAACGCAACATCCGGCTTGGCTTCAGTGTTTTATGGGAAGATACAACCTCGTGTATCTCGTCTGCATTCTCTCGAACGATGCAGCCGAGGCCGCCAACTCTCTTCGGATCCCACCCACATGCCTTGTGTTTTGAGCATTGCCCGTCTCGTGGGCGCCTCTGCATCTCTGTTCTTGTGCGCGCTGGCTGGCGCAACGCCTCTCATCACTCAGCAGCCCCAAGCTAGTGTTCTGTGCACGAGCGGCCAGACGCTCAGGCTGCAGGTTTCCGCGACGGGGGACGCAGCCCTCCGGTACCAGTGGCGCCGTCACGGAGTCCGAATAGTCGGTGCGACGGGAGCTGAACTTTCGTTTCCGACAGTCGAAATGGCCGATGCAGGCTTTTTCGATGTTGTTGTTACTGATGGGACTGGAATGGCGCAGTCCCTTCCGAGTCGAGTATTTGTCGGACCGGTCGGTGGCTACTCGGATGTTTTGCGGCTGGATCCTCGGTTTGATTCGCGGTTGGAGATTTCCGGCTCGGTGCGAGCAGTCGTGGCATTACCCGACGGCAGGTATTATGTGGCCGGATCGTTTCTCCGAATAAACGGTGCCCCGCGGACTTCGATCGCCCGGTTCCTCGCCGATCGCTCGATCGATAATGGATTTGCGGTGCGTTCGGGCGGGATTGCGGGCGATGTCTACGCGGTTGCTGTGCAACCCGACGGGAAGCTGGTAATTGGAGGATCTTTCACGCGAGTCGGCGATGTTGCTCGCAGTCGGATTGCGCGGCTTAACAACGACGGTAGCCTGGATATGTCGTTTGATCCGGAGTATGGCTGCGACGGCATCGTGCGTGGCCTCGCCGTAGACGCAGAGGGGCGTATCATCGCCTGCGGCGATTTCGGCTATTTCGGCGGATTCCGGCGGTGGGGTTTGGTACGAATCACCAGCGGCGGCCAGATCGACTTCTCTTTCTTCCCCTATGCACCGACTCTTTCCGGTTATGTCGGCAAGGGTTTCGACGGCGGGGCCAAGTGTCTCGCCCTGCAGTCGGACGGGCGCATCGTGATCGGTGGATCCTTCGACTCCTATAACGGCATTGCGCGAAAACACCTCGCGCGGCTGAACGCTGACGGAACCTTGGATACCACTTTCGACCCGGGGGGGGCGGTGGGACTCACGGTCGAGGCGCTTGTGCTGCAGTCCGACGGGCGGGTTCTGGTCGGCGGTTCGGGATGGGCGCTGCCCAACTACCTTCTGCGGCTGAATGGAGACGGGGCGCTGGACTCTGGTTTTGGCGGAGGCGCTGGGCTGGATGGCGCCGTATCCGCTTTGGCGATCGATTCATCCGGTCGGATCATGGTCGGGGGCGCGTTCGCGATGTGCGGGGGGACAAGCCGAAAGCGCCTCGCCCGACTAACAAGCGACGGAACACTCGATCGTTCGTTCGAACCTGGAGAAGGCGCAGACAACGTGATTGGTGCCGTGGCGCATACAATTGGTGGAGATGTGTTGATCGGAGGGGCGTTCGAGCGCTTCGACTCGCATTCTGCTCAAGCTGTCGCCCGGATATCGACCGACGGGGCTTTCGTGTCGGGGGCGCAGGGCGCCTGCCGGATGCCCGAACGAATCGATCGTCTTGAGCCGACGGAGGGAGCGCGGTGGTTGGCTGATGGGTCTTTCAGATGGGCTGGTGACTCCCCCGTTGAGAGACGGGTACGGTTGTTGGCCGATGGTGCAGTGGATTCCTCCTTTGCTCCTCCGCCCGTCGAGGGGTGGCCGCAGAACTGCCGCGCCATCCAGCCCGACGGAAAACTCCTGGTCGGTTATGTCAGCCCGGTGGGAACGGTCATCCGCTACAATCTCGATGGAAGTGTTGATTCTACATTCAGCGTGGGGAGCGGTTTCAACGCCGGGGTGAACTCCATGGTTGTGCAACCGGATGGACGAATCGTGGTCGGGGGGGCCTTTACCAGCTGCAACACTATCGGATGCTCGCGGATCATTCGGCTCAACCCCGATGGCTCGCTCGATGCATCCTTCAAGCCTGGTCTCGGCTTTGATGACAGCGTCAAGACGCTGGCTGTCCAGCCGGACGGGCGAATCGTCGTCGGCGGTTTCTTCTTGCGGCATGACGGGCGCTGGAGGGTCTCGATCTCGAGGATCAACTCCGATGGCTCATTCGATCCATCGTTTGATCCTGGCGATGGATTCTCCAGTCCGGTGACCGACATGAAGGTGCAAAACGACGGTCGTATCGTTGTCGCAGGAGATTTCGATTACTTTGATCGCTCGTCTTGCGGGAAGGTCGTCCGGCTCAACGCCGACGGTTCGCGTGACACGGGTTTTCAGGTGAGCGGCCTTCAGATCGTGTATCCGGTCGCAATTCCAAGGATAGCCTACACCGACGATGGGCGCCTTCTGGTCACCGGTGTGTACGCGAGCGCGGGGGAGTCGTACCGGGGCGGGCTTGTGATGTTTACTGGTTCTCGGCTCGTGAGCTTTGGAGAGTGGATTGCGCCGCGATCCATCTCGGCGGACCAGAAAGCGCCGCTTTGCGCCCTCACGGAAGATGGGGTGCCTAACCTTCTGAAGTTTGCCATGGGCGTTTCGCCGCAGGAGAATGCCGGAGCCCACGTACCGACCGCCTCGATGTGTGATTTGGGCGATGGTTGCGAGGTGCTTGCTCTGTCTTTTGCCAAGAATCGGGAAGCCATCGGCCTGCGGTTTGCGCTCGAGGCGTCCGAAAACTTGGTGGATTGGGGCGAGGTTCCCGCTTTGACTGAGACTCTTTCGGAGAACGCGGATGGAACGCTGTCAGTCAGGATGAGCGAGGTGATTCCAGCGCAGTCCTGCCACCGATTTCTTCGCCTGAAGGTATCGGCTGCCGGACAGTGAGTTTGTTGGCGGTATTGAGACGTTTCGGCAACGGTCCGGTGCTTGTCGATCCTCGATCCGGCGGTGTTTTGGTATCTATCGTGAGCGTTGTGCTGTCTCAGGTAAGCGATTCTCTCATGCAGCCCGAGGGCGAGGATGGTGCCGAATCGATCCCCGTGCCGAAGGGCCCGGTGGACCACTGGTGACCGTCCCTGCTGCGCTCAGCTCGCGGCGAGGCGCAGCGCCACGGTGGTTTTCGAACGCGCGTGCTGGCCGCCGCCGTCGTCCTGCGTTTCGCGCACATGGTCTGTCACCACAAGGTGGTTGTCGCGGCGCGCGAAGGTGAATTGCTCCTTCTCGGTGTGCTCGAAGCCGATCATGACCATCACGCGGCCCTTGAGGCGCAGGCTGCTTTCGGCGGCGAGCGGGGTCCCGTCGGCGGCGATCCACACCCGTGCCGTGCCGTCGATCTCCTTGATCCCCTTCCTGTCCTCGGCGCTGAGCGGTGGCTCGAGCTTGAACGTGAGCAAACGGGCGGGCTGCCCGTTCCAGTGGTCCGCCTTCTCCTCGAGCAGTTTTGCGCAGGCGAGGCTGCGGGCGAGATCCCGGCTGGCGGCGAGATAGTCGTGCACCTGCGTGGCGCTGAGGCGCGACATGGCCTCGCGGGTGGGGGCCGGTTGTTTGGGCTGGCCGACGTTCTCGTTGGCTTCCCGGGCGGCGGCGGCGAGTTGCTCCGGTGCCCAGGTGATGTGGAGTCCATTGGCATCGAGGGCGACTCCGGCGGTGGCGCGGCCCTCGCGAACCTCCGGCTTCTTCGCTTCTCCGCCGGAGTCCGTGAAACTGAACTCGATGGTCCCGGCAAGGGGCTGCGGTGCATCCAAACGCTGCAGTGCCTCCCGGAGATCGGAGAGCGCATCGGCGCGGAGCGTGGCGGCGGTGAGGAGCAACAGGATGAGATGGCGCATCGTGCGGAGACCGACAGGGGCGGTGCCCCGCAGTTCCCGGTACGGGGCGAACGGCGAGAGGGAGGGGGCGAACGGGTCGTCGACGGGTGGCTCCGGGCTTGAGTCGGGGCGGCGTCCGCATTGGCTTCGGGGTGCTTGGCCCAACGGCGTATCCCAACCCCACGTTTGCGCGGCCGCATCCGGTTTGCCGTGAGTGCCGGATTGGTCGCGCTTGCCCTGCTGGCCGCAGGCGGAGCGACGGCTTGGTGGGCGCTTCACGGTCGGACGCGCGCTCCGCGCCCGTCGGTGGCCGGTTCGACGCCGAAGGCCGGCGCGAAGCTCGCCGTCTCGACGGCCGACTCCGCGGCATCGATTGCGACGCCCCGGCCCGCTGCGCCGGCACCGGCGGAGCCGACGCCGGCGGTGAGGTTTGCGCCCCCCGACGTGTATCCGAGAGCACCGGCCACGTGGTTCGAGGCGCAGGTGGCGCTGGCGCGGGCGGGGTTCTCGTGCGGCTCGATCGACGGCGTGGGCGGGGCGCAGACGGTTGCGGCGTGGCAGGCGTTCCAGGCACAGGCGGGATTGGCGGAGACGAGCTGGCTCGACCCGCGTACCTGCGAGGCGCTGCCGCTGGAGGAGCCGCCCACCACGAAGTACACCGTGACCACCGCCGACCTCGCGCGGCTGCAACCGCTCAGCCCGACCTGGCTGGGCAAGTCGGAGCAGACGGCGCTCGATTTCGAGACGCTGCTCGAGCTTGTGGCGGAACGATCCCGCGCGCATCCCAACCTGCTCCGGAAACTCAACCCGGGCTTCGACTGGGAGAAGGCGACCGCGGGTGCGGTGGTGGTCGTGCCCGCGGCGGAGCGGACCGCGCCGCGCGGCGCCGCGGCGGCGATCCACATCCAGCTCGGGGCGCACACGCTGCTGGTGTACGACGGCGAAGGGCGGCTGGGCGCGCATTTCCCGGTGAGCATCGCGAAGAAGGTGGAGAAGCGGCCGGTGGGCGAGCTGCACGTCGCGGTTGCGGCGCCGAATCCCAACTACACCTTCGATCCCGAGGTGTTCCCCGAATCGCCCGAGGCGCAGGAACTCGGCCGCAAGCTGATCATCCCGCCCGGGCCGAACAACCCGGTGGGCGTGGCGTGGATCGGGCTCGATCTCACCGGCTACGGCATCCACGGCACGCCGAACCCCGAGCAGGTCGGCCGCACCGAGTCGCACGGCTGCTTCCGGCTCGCCAACTGGGACGCTCGCACGCTGCTCGACCTCGTCTGGGCCGGGATGCCGGTGTACGTGGATCCGTGAGGGGCCGGCCCGGACGCGCAGGGTTCTGGTGGGCTCTGCTCCCCCCC
>JAEXPL010000245.1 GCA_023446865.1 Verrucomicrobiota bacterium
ATGGCCAACCCGAGCGCGGCCCGGCTGCGCACCACCGGCGCCAGGTCTCCCCGGGCCAGCACCCGTCGGTAACTCTCCCGCGCCGCCGTCAGAAATCCGAGCTCCGCCGCGTGCTGGGCCGAGCTGAGTTCCAACACCAGTTCGCCTGAACCCTGTCCCGCCAGATCGATCGAAACAACCAACGGCGCCGGCGCCAACGCCGCGTTCTGCGCATACGCTCCACCCGCCGCCAACGCGGCACCGCACAGCAGCCGGAACAACAGGGAAACGGGGCGAATCGCGCTCATCGCCGCGACCATGCCGGTCGGTTTGGCGACTGGCAAGAGTCGCCGCGCGCGGTTCACAGCGTGATCACGTCGCCAAACTGCGGCCGCTCCGCAGCCAAGCCAAAATGCTCCGCGATCTTCGCGGCCAACGGCGCGCGCCCCTTCTCGTCCTCGCCGTGGCTGAGGACCACCCGCGGCCGGTGCGGCGCGAGGCAGCCCAGCCAGTTCAGCAAATCCGTCTGGCCGGCGTGCGCGCTGAATCCGCCCAGACCGCGTACCGTCGCCTGGACACGGATGCGGTCGCCGAAGATCGTCACATTGCGCGCCCCTTCCAGCAGCCGGCGGCCGAGCGATTCCGGGGACTGGTAACCCACGATAAGCACCACCGTGCCGGGGTTGCCAAGGTTGTGGCGGAGGTGGTGGACGATCCGCCCGGCGTTGCACATGCCGGCGCCGGCCAGGACCAGACAGGGCCCGGGCAGCGCGTTGAGCGACTGCGACTCCTGCGCGGAAACGGTCGTACGCACCGATTCGAGGTGTTTCAGGAAACGTCCCCCGCCGGCCGAGCGACGCTTCGCGTCGTCGTCGAACAGCTCGGTATGTTTGGCATACAAGCGGGTGGCTTCGATCGCCATCGGGCTGTCGAGGTACACCGGGAAAGGCTTCACCGCGCCCGACTCAAACAGCTCCGAGAGGTGATAAAGAATCTGCTGGGCGCGCCCGACGGCGAAAGTCGGCACGAGGATCTTGCCGCCATGCTGCACCGCATGGGTCACGAGTTCGCCAAACTCCTTCACTGTGGCGGCCAGCGAGCGATGGTCGCGATCGCCGTAGGTGGACTCCAGAAACACCAGATCGGCCTTCGCCGCGATGCAGGCGGCGTCGCGCAGGATCGGAGCGTTGCGCGGCCCAAGGTCGCCCGAGAACACAATGGTGCGAGTCGTGGCGCCATCTGCACAGCGAAGCTCGAGGCTGGCCGAGCCGAGGGTATGCCCGGCTTCGTACGGCCGCACACTCACGCCAGGCGCCACAATGGTGTCCTGCTCGTAGGGGAGCGGGCGAAACTGCGCCGCAATTGCGGCGACATGCGTTTCGTCGAAAAGCGGCTTCACCGGCGCCAGTCCGGCGCGGGCACGATGGCGGTTGGTGCGAATCGCATCCTGAGCCTGCAGCCGCGCGGCGTCGTCGAGGATGAGGCGGGCAAGCTCCAACGTTGCGGGCGTACCCCACACCGCGCCCCGGTACCCCCGCTGGGCAAGCAGTGGCAAGCGGCCCACGTGGTCGAGGTGGGCGTGGGTCAGGACCACAGCATCGAGTTGCGCCGGTGCCAGCTCGCGCGGCACGTTGTTGATCGAGCCGGCCAGCGTGCGGCCCTGGAACATGCCAAAATCCACCAGCACGCGTGATTGAACGGTCTGCACGAGGTAAGCCGAACCGGTGACTTCGCCGGCAGCGCCCAGAAGGGTGATTTGCATCAGGTCGACTGTGATAGGATCGCCGGGAACCCGCGACAAGTCCGCGGTGGCACGGCGCATCCGGAAAGGGTACCCGGCGCCTTCTAACGCGAGAGTGGGCACTTCTAACGAGAGAGCCACGGCCACTTTGCTGCTCCCCTCGCGGCGCGCTCTCCTCGCCGCACCCCCGGGGTGCCTATCCGCGATCCGGATGTGCATCTAGCTCAGTACAAACACCCAAACCTCGAAGGACGAGTCTGCGCGCACCGTGGTCGACGTTCCACCAGAACGGAAACCCGTCTTCGTGCCGCAGCCCGCCCACCGACCAAACCCAAACAAAATGCATAGCCCCGAAAAGTCCGCGTTCAGCCGCAACCTCCCCCGGGTTGCCGCCGCCCTGCCGCTCGCACTGGTAGCCTCGCTACCGATGCAGGCGCAGACTGCCGAGAAGCCCGCAGCCGCCCCCGCCGGAGAAGAGGTTGTCGTCCTGTCGCCGTTCACCGTCTCTGATCGGCAGACGCAAGGCTACCAGGCCACCAACTCCATCGGTGGTACTCGTTCGAACACCCCGATCAAAGACATCCCGCTAAACATCCAGGTGTTCACCAAGGATCTCGCCCAGGACATCAACGCCACCACCCAGATGGACCTCGAGCGCTACAACGCCGCGATGGTCAACGGCGGTGCCGATGCCAAGTCCAGCAACACGATTCAGCAGCCCTACAACGCCTTCCTGTTCCGTGGCTTCGTCCAGAATTGGGGTACCCGCGATGGCATCCGTCAGTACGACCCCGTCGACATGCAAGGCATCGCCCGCGTCGAAGTCGTCAAAGGTCCGGCCGCGCCGCTCTACGGTCTCGCGTACCCGGGTGGTATCATGAACTCGATCACCAAGGAGGTCGACTTCACCGGCAACTCGACCACGATCGGCGCCTCGATCCAGAGCTTCGGCGAGTGGCGTGCCACCATCGACGCGAATTTCGTCGGCGAAGTCGCCACCGGCGGCAAGTTCGGCGTCCGCGTCAATGCCGCCCGCTCCAACACCGGCGACCAGCGCGAACACTCCAAGGGCATGGTGAAGTACACCCAGATCAACTTCGCCTGGCAGCCCCTGAAGGACACCGAGATCAAGTTCCTCGTCGAGGACGGCTATCGTGAGAAGCCCAACGGCCTCGGCTACTTCATCAAGTACAAGTCGAATGGTAATGGAGTGAAGGATGTGGGCGTTGGCGTAATCGGCACTGAGCGTCCGCTCCAAGCGGATCCACTCTACGCAGGCAAGATTCCGTGGGACTGGAACTGGGCCGACTCGCACAACATGCGCACGATCGACACGACGCTTCGCCGTGCGACGTTCGTCCAGTCAATCGGCGATGACTTCACGGTCACCGGCTACCTCCAGTATGCCACCCGTAACAACATCGACAGCCAAGGCTGGGACGCCGGCAACAACGCCGGCGCAAACGGTACCGGCGGCAGCGCAGCTGCTTGGGACATGGGCTGGGCGAATTCCTCCCTCGGCGGTGTTGGCACCGGCTGGATCACCGACAGTGCCACCGGCCAAGAGGTCATCCGCAAGGCCTACCACTTCCGCAACTGGGCCAACACGATGCATGGCTACGGCGTGACCGCGCTGTACAAGTACAACTTCGGCGGCATCCGCAACGTCTTCACGGTCGGCGGCAACGCCTGGGCCGAGGAGTTCCACTCGGTGAAGGGCACGACCAGGGCGGATTCGAAACAAGTCATCGACTTCCCGATCGCCACCGGCATCGACACCAGTCTGGTGCCGCTCGATCCGGGCACCGACTACTACATCGATATCGGCGCCACCGGGGCCGAGAACAACTCGAACGACTACTACTTCGCCAGCTGGCAGATGTATGCGCTCAACGACCGACTGAAGCTCAACGCCGCAGTCAACCGCACCAACATCAAGAACGTCCAGCACACCTCGCCCGAGAACCTCACCAAGCTCTCGAAGACGTCCCCAATGTTCGGCGCGATGTTCGACATCACCAAGGATATCTCGATCTTCGCGGTGCATTCGAGCTCGGTCTTCCCGACCACCGACAAGGACAGCTACTGGCGTCAGATGCCGCCCACCGTCGGCAAAAGCAATGAAATCGGCCTCAAGACCGATCTCTTCGGCGGCAAGATCAGCGGCACGGTGAGCTACTACAAGATCAACCAGACCGGCGGCGTGCAGGATGACCCGGACGCAATCAACAAAAACGCCGCGAATGGCGTGGTCGGCGATAAAGTCCCCGGCGGCAAGCAGAGCTCCCAAGGCTTCGAAGCCGACCTCGTCTTCCAGCCGACTCCGGAGTGGCAGATCCTGCTCAGCTACGCCCACAACGACCAGAAGATCAAGACGTCGACCAACAAATACACGATCGGCATGCCGTCCACGAGCGGTCACATCAAGGATCAGATCGCCGTCCTTACGAAGTACACCTTCATGAAGGGCACGCTGAACGGATTGTCGATCGGTATGGGTGCGCAGTATGCCGGCAAGGCCTTGATGGCCTATAACAACAATCCTACGGCCACGTTCTCGTCGAGCGATCCGACGCTGGTTCCGCTCTACCGCCAGTACAACCCGAGTACCTTCTACATGGAGGCCTTCGCGACCTACAAGTTCAAGGCTTGGGGTGGCTACCAGCACCGCATCCAACTCAACGCCAAGAACCTCACCAAGGTTCCGGAGTACATCGGCTGGTTTGGCGAGGCGGGCGATACCTACGCGACCCACCGCTACGAGGCTCCGTCCAGCGTGACGTGGACCCTCGGCTACAGCATCGAGTTCTGATTTCGGTCTAGTTCTGTGGTTTTGATCCTGCAGGAGGGCGCCTCGAGGCGCCCTCCTTTTTCTTTCCTCCGTTGATCGACACGCTCGTCGATCTGCCTCACAAACACCCGCGATCCTCTGTCGCATGTCCTCGACCCGTTCCTGGGGTTCGCTCGCCGGCCCTGCCATTGCTTGCTCCCTCACCGCGCTGGGCTGGTGGCGTTGGCGTACGCCATGGAGTCTCGGGCTCCTGCTTGCCGCGGCCAGCCTGCTCGCCCTCGCCCTCCTCGCCCCAGCGGCATTCGCCCCAGTCGAACGCCAGCTGCAGCGCTTCGGCCGCAGCGTCGCGATCGGGTTCACCTGGGGCGTGCTCGCCCTGCTCTTCGGTCTGATCTTCATCCCGGTCGGCATCGTCCTCCGCCTCACCGGCCGCGATCCGCTCCTGCGACGCCCCGACCCGCGACGCACGTCCTATTGGGAGCCGCTCGCGCCGTCGGCTGGACTCGCCCACTTCCGCCGACAGTTCTGACCTCCGCCGGCCACGAGCCACAGTCCACCGTCTACCGGCCATTGTTCACCGAAATGCGCATCCTCGGCCTCAGCGCCTATTACCACGACTCCGCCGCCGCCCTCGTCGAAGACGGTCGGATCGTCGCCGCCGCGCAGGAGGAACGCTTCAGCCGGATCAAACACGACGCCTCCTTTCCCCGCCGCGCCGTCGAATTCTGCCTCGCCCAGGCCGGCGGCCCGCCCGACGCGGTCGTCTACTACGAGAAGCCGCTGCAGAAGTTCGAGCGCATCCTCCGCACCGGCTTCGCCGTCGCCCCCGGCGGCTTCCGCGCCTTCGCCACCGCCATGCCCGACTGGATGCGGCGGAAACTCTGGGTGCCGCTCGAGATCGAGGACGCGCTCCGCGCCTCCGGCTTCGATGCCGCCGGGAAGATCTATTTCGCCTCCCACCACGAAGCGCACGCCGCCAGCGCTTTCTTCCCCTCGCCGTTCGCCCGCGCCGCCATCCTCACCCTTGATGGCGTCGGCGAATGGTCGACTGCGACCCTCGGCCACGGCGACGGCACCAAGCTCGATCTTCTGCGCGAACTTCGTTTCCCGCACTCGCTGGGCCTGCTCTACTCCGCGTTCACGCACTACTGCGGCTTCCGCGTCAATTCCGGCGAATACAAGCTCATGGGCCTCGCGCCCTACGGGGAACCGCGCTTCCGCGACCTCATCCTCGACAAACTGCTCGATCTCCGTGACGACGGCTCGTTTCGCCTCCGCCTGGAATACTTCGGCTATCTCCACGGCGAACGCATGACCAACGCGCGCTTCGCCGCTCTCTTCGGTGCTCCGCCACGCCGCCCGGCCGACGAGGTCGCCCAGCGGCACTGCGCCCTCGCCCGCTCGATCCAGGTCGTCACCGAGGAGATCGTCCTGCGCATCGCGCGCCATCTCCACCGCGAGACCGCCGCCGAAAATCTCTGCCTCGCCGGCGGCGTCGCCCTCAACTGCGTCGCCAACGGCCGGCTCCTGCGCGAAGGCCCGTTCAAGCGCCTCTGGATCCAACCCGCCGCCGGCGACGCCGGTGGCGCCCTCGGCGCGGCTTTGGCTTTCCATTACGCCCAACCCGGCGCCATCCGCACTGCCGACGGCACCCGCGACGCCATGCGCGGCGCCTTCCTCGGCCCCGAATACGACGACACCACCATCGCCGCCGCGCTCGCCGCGCGGGGACTTCCGGCCGAGCGCCTGCCCGATGCCGCCGCGGTCGCCCGCCGTGTGGCCGAGCGCGTGGCCGCGGGCGCTGTTGTCGGCGTGTTGCAGGGTCGCGCCGAGTTCGGTCCGCGCGCGCTCGGCGCCCGCTCCATCCTCGGCGACGCCCGTTCGCCGCAGATGCAGAGCGTGCTCAACCTGAAGATCAAGTTCCGCGAGTCCTTCCGCCCCTTCGCGCCGATCGTCCTCGCGGAGCGCGCGGCCGAACACTTCGACCTCTCCGCACCCTCACCCTACATGCTGCTCGTCGCGCCGGTCCGGGGTGCACACCTCTCGGCGGCCTCATCCTCGATGGCCGAGCGCCTCCGCGAGATCCGTTCGGCGATTCCTGCGGTCACCCATGTCGACGGCTCCGCCCGAGTCCAGACCGTGGACGCGACCGAGAACCCGTTTCTCCACGCCGTCCTGCACGAGTTCAATGCGCTCACCGCCTGCCCGGTGATGATCAACACCTCCTTCAACGTCCGCGGCGAACCCCCGGTCTGCCACCCGCGCGAAGCCATCGAAGGTTTCCTCCACACCGGCATGGACGCGCTCGCCCTGGGTTCGTTCTTTATCGAGAAATCCGCCCTCGATCCCGCCCTGATTCCCGCCGCCACCACTCGGACCTTTGCCCCGGACTAAAACCGTCCGTCGCCCGCCACACGGCCTCCTCTGCCTCCGGACTCCGCCCATTCCGCAATCCGCATTCCCCCATCCGCATTCCATGCGCCTCCTCCGACATCTCGGAAAACTCCTCGCCGATCTCTTCGGTTTCGCCCGCCAGAACAAGATCTGGTGGATCGTCCCGCTCGTGCTGCTGCTCCTGGTCGTCGGCGCGCTGGTCGTCGGCGTCTCCACCATCTCGCCCTTCATCTACTCGCTGTTCTGAACGTGGCGCCGACCGTCCCCCGCCCGCTCGCCTGGCCGCTGAAACTGCTGCTCGGCTGCGCCGTTGCGCTGGCCGTCTGTGCGGTCCTGCTTGGCGGGCTCGAACTCGTCCTGCGTCTCTCCGACTACGGACACTCGCCCCGCTTCTACCGCACCGAGAAGGCCGCCGACGGCACCCTGTGGCTGCGCGAGAACCGCTGGGTGACCGCGGCGTTCTTCGCCCCCGAGCTCATCCGCCGCCCCCAGCCGTTCCGGCTCCCCGTCGCCAAGGCGCCGCGAACCTACCGGGTGTTCGTCCTCGGCAGCTCCGCCGCGATGGGCGACCCGGAGGCGTCGTTCTCGCTCTCCCGCGTTCTCGACGTGCTCCTGCGTGAAGCGCATCCAGAGGTTCACTTCGAAATCGTCAACGCCGGCATCACCGCCATCAACTCCACCGTCGTGCGCGACATCGCCGCCGACTGCGCCGAGCTGCAGCCCGACCTCTTCATTGTCTACGAAGGCAACAACGAGGTGATCGGCCCCTTCGGCCCCGGCACCGTTCTCACTCCCTTCCTCGGTTCGCCCGGCGCCGTGCGCACTGCGGTCGCGCTCAAGCGCACGCGCACCGGCCAACTCCTCGCCGCCACCGCGCGCCGCTTCGGCCGCGATCGGCAAACCCCTGCCGACTGGGGCGGCATGGGCATGTTCCTCCAGCACGGCATCGCCGCCGACGACCCGCGCCTTGCCACCACGCGCGAGCTCTTCCGCGACAACCTCGCCGCCATCGCCGACTCCGGCCGCGCCGCCGGCGCCTCCGTCTTCCTCTGCACCGTCGCCACCAATCGCCGGGACTTCGCGCCGTTCCTTTCGCTCCACAAACCCGGACTCGACGCCGCCACGCTCGTCCGGTGGCAAACCGCCTTCGACGCCGGAGTCGCCGCCCTCGACGCGCAGGACCACCGGGCCGCCCTCCCGTGTCTCAATGAGGCCGCCACTCTCGACGACCAGCACGCCGAGACGATCTTCCTCCTCGGCCGCGCCCAACTTGAAACCGGCGACACGGTGCGGGCCAAAGCCTCGCTGCAACGCGCCCTCGATCTCGACGCGCTCCGGTTCCGAACCGGCTCCCCGCTCAACGCCGTCATCCGCTCGTTCGGCCTCGCCCCAACCAACTGTATTCAAGTGGTCGATCTCGCCACCTCCGCCGACACCGCCTCGCCCGGGGACGTTACCGGTGACGAGTTCCTCTACGAACACGTGCACCTCAACATGCGTGGTGCCTACCGCTTGGCCTACGACCTCTGTGGTCCGATCGAGGAGGACCTTCGTCGTCGCGGCCTCGTGCCCGCCGACGCGCCTGCGCCCAGTTGGGCCGACATCTCGGTCGTGCGCGACCGGCTCGCCTACAC
>JAEXPL010000322.1 GCA_023446865.1 Verrucomicrobiota bacterium
CCTGCATGTCGTCGAAGCGCGCGGCGAAGCCGATCATGCTCTTCAGGTCGTCCATGCGGGACGAGTAGTTGGAGTAGGCGCCCTTCAGGTAGTCGCCGTACCAGCCGTCGAGGCCGACCTCGACGACATCGCAGGGCTTCTTCTTGCACATCGTCTCGTACATGTCCTGGAGGGAGAGCACGAGCTTGGGCCAGTCCTCCTTCGCGTCTTTCGGGACCTTGGCGACGACGTCGGGATGCCCCAGCGCCTCGGCGATGGTGACGTTGCGGGTCTTCGCCGCCTCGAGGGCGAGGGTGTGAAGCTTCTGCGCGCCCTTGTCGCCAACCTTTGGCAACAGCACGACGAAGCGCTGGAACGCCATCGAGTCGGCCGGGTTGTAGAGGAAACGCAGCAGCGCGACGTAGTCGCGGATGTGCGCCTGCTCGAAGAAGCGCACGCCGCTGGTGATCTGGTAGGGGACGTTGAGGCGCGTGAGCTCGAGCTGAAGATCGAGGGCTTGGAAGTGCGCGCGGTAGAGGATGGCGACGTCGTTGAGGCTGTAGCCGGCGTCGCGCAGGCCGCGTAGGCGCTGGACGATGAAACTCGCCTGTTCGCGCGAACCCATCGCGGGCACGAGGTAGGGCTTGAGGTGCGGCTTGCGGGCGGCGCGCAGTTCCTTCTCGAACCGGCGGCCGGCGGGCTGGGCCTGGAGGACACCGTTGGCCAGCGCGAGGATCTCCGGCGAGGACCGGTAGTTGGTCTCGATCCGGTGGATCGCGGTGCCGGGGTGGCGGTCAGGGAAGGTGAGGATGTTCTCCACGTTGGCCCCGCGCCAGGAGTAGATGCTCTGCGCGTCGTCGCCCACGGCCATGATCTGGTGGTTGCCGCTCATCAGGTCGACGATCTGCGACTGGATGATGTTCGTGTCCTGGTACTCGTCGACGAGCGAGTGGCGGAAGCGCCGGCGGTAGTAGTCGGCGACGTGCGGGGCCTTCTTCAGGATCTCGAGCCAGAACTCCAGCAGGTCGTCGTAGTCGGTGACCTGCTGCTTGAGCTTGCGCGCGCGGTAGGCCTCGGGGAAGGGCGCGAGGGCCTCCAGCAGGTATTCGTGCTGCGGGTAGAAGCGCGAGATCGTTTCGGCCAGCGGCGTGCAGGTGTTGCGCGCGAGGCTGATCATCGAGAAGAGCACGCCCGGTCGCGGGTGCTCCTTCACCTTGAAGAAGCCCTTGTCGGTCTCGTCGACGGTGTCGCGCAGGAAGTGGTCGGCCTCCTCGGCATCGAGGATGGTGAACGAGCGGTCGAGCCCGAGGACCTCGGCGTTGGCGCGGAGGATCTTGTGGCCGAGGTGATGGAACGTGCCGCCCCAGAAACGGTGCGAGGCGACGCCCGTGAGTTCCTCGACGCGGTGCAGCATCTCCTTGGCGGCCTTGTTGGTGACGGTCAGCTGGAGGATGGCGGACGGCGGCACGCCCTGGGAGAGCAGGTAGGCGACGCGGTAGGTGAGCGTGCGGGTCTTGCCCGAGCCGGCGCCGGCGAGCACGAGCACGGGGCCCGGCTCGGCGGTGACGGCGGCGTACTGCTCGTCGTTGAGCGACGCGCGGAAGTTGATCGGCGGGAAACCGGGATCGAAGTGCGTCGGCTTGGCCGGCGGAGGAGCGTCGTCGTCGAGCAGGAAATCCATGGGCGAGGCGCCACCCTCGCGGATGGTGGCACGGAGGAAAAGGGGAATCTGCGGCGGGCGCAAAGCGGTCGACGGTCGCCGGTTGCCTGTGGGCGGTGGACAGGAAATCGGAAACAGGAAACGGGTGGACCGGAGCGCGGGGGTGTGCCGCTGGTGCGGACGGCGGCGGGCAGAGCGGATCGCTGCTCTGGCGAGCAGCGCCACGGTCGAAGAGCGCGCGGTCGGGAGGGAAATCCTTGCGGCACCGGGGCGTTTCCCGAGAGTCGAACACCGACAATGACGATTCTTGACCGACATGTGCTGGGCACGTGGCTGAAGGCCTTCGGGCTGATCATGGCCACGCTGCTCGGCTTGCTCGTGTTGGTCGACATGCAGCGCAACCTCGCGGATTTCGTGGGCAGCGGCGCAGGGCCGTGGGAGGTTTGTTACTACTATCTCGTCCTCGTGCCCGGCAACGTGCCGCTGGTGCTGCAGATCTCGGTGCTGTTGTCGCTGCTCTACGCGCTCGGCCAGTTGCACCGCAGCAACGAGTTCACGGCGATGCGCGCGGCCGGCCTGGGGCTGTTCCGGGTCACGCGGGCGGTGTGGGTGTTCGGCCTGCTGCTGGCGGGCTTCGTGTGGTACCTCAACGCCAGCATGATTCCGTGGGCCGTCGAGGAGGCGCGGTCCTCGCGCGAGGAGATGCGGCGGGCGGCCGAGGCGCGCAAGCCCGTGCCGGGCAAGGCGGGCGGATACACGGCGCTGGCGTACGCCAACGATGCCGCGGGCCGGATCTGGTTCCTGAACTCCTACGACGCTGGGGGGCGCCGCGCGCGCGGCGTGACCCTCACGTTCTTCGACGCGCAGCGGCGCGAGGTGCGGCGGGTGCTGGCCAAGGAGGGCTATTTCGACCGCTGGCGCAACGCCTGGGTCTTCCTCGAGGGGCGCGAGCTGCGCTTCGATCCGGTGACGGGCGAACGCGCGACTCCGGTGCCGTTCGCGCACCGCATCGAGGAGGGCGTCGACGACGATCCCGAGCTGATGTTGCTGCTTCTCAAGAACCCGGCGGACCTCTCGCTGTTCGAGCTGGAGCGGGCGATGGCGCAGGTGGGGGCGGGCGACGCCACCCGCTACCGGCGCTACGCGGTGGAGCACGAGCGCAAGCGGGCCAGCCCGTTTGGCGTGCTCATCGTGATGGCGCTGGCGGTACCATTTGCCGTGGGCGGCGTGCGCGTGAATCCGGCGGTGAACATGTCGAAGTCGATCGGCCTGTTCTTCCTCTATTTCTTGCTCAGCAAGCTGGCGACGCTGATGGCGTCGTTCGGCACGGTGAGCCCCCAGGCGGCGGCGTGGCTGCCCGACGGGGCGATGGCGCTGATCGCCCTGTGGGCGTTCGTGCGGCTGCGGTAGCGGGAGTCTCCGCGCGGCGCGTCTTCCCGGGAAACTTTTCCTCGACAAAACGCGGCCCCGTGGTTGCCCTAGTGCCCGAGCCCGACACGCCCCTCCGCGGAGGCCAGCACCGGGTGTTCTTTCAGTACCGGTTTTGCCCGCGATCGTCGTTCAAGGTAGGAAAAGTGAATATGCATAGGGGATGTAATTGGCTTTTCTGGCTCACGGCGGTCGCGGGCATCTTTTTGTCCGGAGCTGAAGGCGCCACGGCCGGCAAACGCCGGAAATGCATCATGCCGGCTGTCGCACCGCGCCGGTGAAGGCGGGGCTGCTTCCGGGAGCACCGATCACCGAGAGGAGCGCGGCCGATGGCGGCGCCGCCTCAACGGCTCGGAAGGAAGCGGGGGTGCGGCAGTCGGATGATGGCGGGCCGGAGGTCGGGAAGCGCGGGACGGACGGGGAACGGCACGCGTTCCCGGGTTGCCGGGCGGGACTCGCCGGCGGGCCAACTCCGACCGATGCTTCCGAACACTTGGCTCATGCTGGGATGATCGGCCCGGGTGCGGGCCGGTTGAACCGTTTCACGCAGGGTTGATTCCCTAGGACCTCGTTCGCGCGGTGTCGCCTGCCGCACTTCGGCCACAACGCCACGGCCCCGCTCCGGGCGGCGGCACGCACCGCGTAGGTGGAGGTTAACGACACTGCGTGGGCGATTCCCGGCGGCGCCTACCGGGCCGCGGCGCGGGTGCGGGCGCTGATCGACCGCGAGCGTGCCCGACTGGCGGCGCAGGGCCACGGGGCGGCAGTGCCGGCGGCGCTCGGGTTTGCGCCGGCGGAGACGCGGCGGGCGCTTCGCTGCAGTACGGGGCCTGAGACGAGCGACGCGGACTGGCGGGCGTTGCTGGCCGTGGTGGTCGCGGTGCGTGACGAGGTTGGTGCGGGCGGTGGAGTGGTGTGATCGAAGCTGCTGCGCGAAAATCGCTAAAATGGCGGCGGGGTGGCCGGCGGGGAAATCGACCGTTGCCCGGCGCGGCGGGCGGAGCCAGCGTACGGCCATGAAACGTATTCTGGTAGCGGCGCTGTTGCTCTTGGCTGCGGCGGCATTCGGAGCTGAGCCGCAGACCTGGGTGCTCGGCGACGGGCGCTCGGTGACTGTCGTCAAGGTGCTGTCCCAGAATGCGACGCATGTGACGGTCCGTACGGCCGACGGCATTCTGCAGATCGACAAACGGCAGCTGCCCGAGACGCTCCAGACGGAGTATCCGTACGACCACGAGGCCGCGGCGGCCGCCGAACGCAGGGCGGCGGTGGAGGCGAGTCGCACCGCCCAAGCCGCACCGGCCACGCCGCGGACGGTTCGGAAACCTGCGGCGCCGCAGGCGTCCTCCAGGGGCGTTGTTTCAATTTTGAGTCTCCGGCCTGCGGGGCGGGCGACGGTGTTTGTGATGATCAACAACGAGTCGGCGCAGATGATCGAGGTGACGCGGGATATGTTCGTCTGTGCGAACACCGAGGGGCGCAGGTTTCTGTCGATGCGGCTGACGAATGCGCAGGGGGATAACCTCGTGCGGGTGCGGATTCCGGCCGGGAAGACGGTCGATGTCGGGGTGATCTTCGACATCCCCGAGGGCGAGGGGACGGATATCGGCGCAGTGGATTGGCGCCGGTGAGGCGCCGGGCCGATCTTCGATCGGTCGCGTTGGATTGGGGCCGGAGTGCCGGCGGGTAGGGTTGGCCTCTGACCGGCCGCGTTGGGCGTGAGCCGCAGGAGTGGGCGAGAGCTGGTGGGGTCCAGTCGGAGACTGGACCTACTGGGGAGGCGAGCCGGCGCCTACTTGCTCCAGTCGAGCATGCGCTGGATCGGGGCGTGGGCGCGGGCGATCGTCTCGGCGGAGAGGTGGATCTGCGGCGAGAGCGTCTTGAGCGCGTCGCGGAGCTTCTCGACCGTATTCAGCTTCATGAATTTGCAGTCGTTGCAGGCGCAGGTGTCGGTCGGGCCGGCGATGAAGGTCTTGTGCGGCACCTCGCGGCGGAGCCGGTGGAGCATGCCGGACTCGGTGACGACGATGATGCGCTCGGCGGGGTTCTCGCGGGCGAACTTCACCATGAGCTCGGTGCTGCACACCTCGTCGGCGTAGGCGCGCACGGCCTCGACGCACTCGGGGTGCGCGACGATCGGCGCATCCGGGAACTGGTTCTTCAGCTTCTCCAAGGCTTCGACCGTGAAGAGCACGTGGGCGTAGCAGCAGCCGTCCCAGAGGCGCATCTTGCGGCCGGT
>JAEXPL010000386.1 GCA_023446865.1 Verrucomicrobiota bacterium
TCCTAGAGGTGCGCCGGCCTTGTTTGTATTCTATCCGCCGCAGGCGAGATCCCCGGAGGTTTCGGAGCCGAAGGAGGGTGGCCCGCGGAAACGCCGAGACTCCGGGACGCGGATGCCTCGGGGGACGTTGGTCCGGCGGTGGCGAGCGCCCCCTGGACCGCGCGGTGGTGATCACGAGCGTCGAGCGACGAGTGGCGAGCGCCCAGTCGAGTCGGCAAGGGCAGTTGCTGGCCGGACCGTACGATCAGCCACGGAGGATCCGACATGCTCCTTCCGTGGTTCATCGCCCGCCGATTGGCGGCCGGTGGCGCCGCGCGGGGGGCCCGAAAAACAAGCCGCCCGGCGCAGGGCCGGGCGGCTGGGGAAGGCGGGAGGATTGCGGGCCGTTCAGAAGAAGAGCCAACCGGTGAGCAGCAACACCGGGAGCAGGAAGGGCAGGCTGTACTTGAAGACGTAGCCGAAGAACGAGGGCGTGTGGACCTTCGAGCTGTCGGCGATGGACTTCACCATGAAGTTCGGGCCGTTGCCGATGTAGGTCATCGCCCCGAAGAAGACCGAGCCGAGGCTGACGGCGATGATGTAGAGCGTGGCGGGATAGGCGCCGTGGTGGTTCTTGGTGTCGAGGAGCCAGTCGACGATCTGCTTCTCGGGTGCGGTCTGGCCGTCGGCGGTGAGGCGGACGGCGTCCGGCGCGACGACGGTTTGTGCGAGCGTGAAGAAGTTCAGGTAGGTCGGGGCGTTGTCGAGGACGGAGGAGAGCGCACCGGACGACACGTAGTACTGCATCGGCTTCTCGATGCCGAACTCGCGGCCGTGCTCCTGGAGGTAGTCGAGCGCGGGCATCATCGTGGCGAAAATGCCGACGAAGAGGAAACCGACCTCCTTGATGGGGCCGAAGGAGAACTCGTTGGCCTCACGGACGGTCTTGCGGGTGGTCACCATGGCGCCGACGGCGGCGGCAAGCATGGCGATCTGGCGCAGGAAGAACTTCTCGGGAAGGAAGACGGCACCGACGATGACCAGGAGGAAGAGGATATTGTGCAGGCCTTCGACGCGGACGGCGGGCTCCTTGCCCGTCTCCTTTTCGCGGACCGGTTTCGGCGCGCGCTGGAAGTTACGCCAGTCGAGGACGAAGAAGATCGCGAGGACGAGGCCGAGGGTGAGCAGCCACGGGAGCATGGCGTGTTCGAGCAGCCAGAAGAACGGCACGCCGTGCAGGTAGCCGAGGAAGAGCGGTGGATCGCCGATCGGGGTGAGGGCGCCGCCGACGTTGGAGACGACGAAGATGAAGAAGACGACGTGGAAGGCGGTGATGCGGTACTTGTTCATCCGGATCCACGGGCGGATGAGGACCATCGAGGCGCCGGTGGTGCCGATAAGGTTGGCGAGCAGTGCACCGATCAGCAGGAAGGTGACGTTGCCAACGGGGCGAGCTTCGCCGCGGATGTCGATGTGCATGTTGCCGGCGACGACGAAAAGGGAGCCGATCAGCACGATGAAGGCGAAGTACTCCTCCATCGTGGTGAGAACCTTGTGGCCGCCGTGGGGCACCTGAAACAGGTAATAGGCGGCGACGATTAGGCCGAGGCCGATGGCGACTGCCGGATAGAATTTCTCCCAGAAGCGCTTAATCCCGTGCGGGGTCAGCGGCATCGTGGCGATCAGGAGCAACAACAGGGCGAAGGGCGCGACCCAACCGAGTGGGACCGACGCAGTGGAGACGTTGGCGAGGAGGGGTGTCATGAGGACGAAGGGTTCAGGAAAGTACGAGGAACTGGAGAGGAAAGGACTGCGGACGCACAGTCGCCGTGCCGGGACCGCCAGAGACGCAGGGGCGCGGAGGGATAATGGCAACAAAAAGCCCGCGGCATAGCGCCGCGGGCCGGTGAGGGGCGATTACTTGATCAGCGGGATCATCGTCACGTAGATGCCGCAGATCACGGCCGTGGTGATGACACCGCAGATGTTGGCGCCGAGCGCCTGCGGCATGATCATCACCGACGGAGCGTCGGCTTGGACGATCTTTTGCGCCACCTTGGCGGTCGTGGGCACACAACTGACGCCGGCGATGCCGACGACCGGGTTGTATTTCTTGCCCGAGAGGTAGTACATCACATAGCCGCCGAGGATGCCACCGATGCCGGAGAGCAGCAGCGAGAGGATACCGAGCATGAGCAGCTTGAAGATGATCGGCTGGAGCAGGGTGCTGGCTTCGCAAAGGACGCCGAGCAGGAGCCCGAGGAAGAACGTCGACCCGTAGAGGATCGGGCCGCCGATCAGGCTCTCGAAATCCTTCAGCCCCGCCTCGCGCACCGCCACGCCGACGAAGAGCGAGAGGAAGAGCGGAGCGGCCACCGGGAAGAGCAGGCACAGGACGATGCAGGTGATGAGGGTGAAGGTGAGCTTAGCACCGCTGCTGATGCTGCGGACCTTGCCCGGTTTCATCGGCAGCATCCGGATGTGCTTCGGCACCATGGCCTTCACGAGGAAGGGGTAGCCACCGTAGGTCAGACCGAGATAGAGGTAGGCCACGACCGTGATCGGCACGAAGAGCTTGGGAGCCAGTTTGAGCGAGGTGAAGAGCACCATCGGGCCATCGGCCCCGCCGACCATGGCGATCGAGGCGGCTTCGCTTGGCGTCAGACCCCACAAAGTTGCAATTGGGAAAGTCCCGACCGTGCCGAGTTCGGCAGCGAGCGCGAGGAACATGCTCTCGAACGGCCGCGACATCACGTAGCCGACATCGAGCAGCACGCCGATGCCCATGAAGACGAAGCAGGCGATCAGGCCGTTGCTGAAGGCGAAGGTGTAGATCGGCTGGAAACACTCGATCTGCAGGATGTTCATCAACTCGGCCGGCTTCTCGACCAGCGGCGCGAGCAGGAGATTGCCGTGCATCTGGCCGGCTTGCGCCGTGGCGACCGCCGCCTGCTGGGCCGCGAGGTCCGGCGTGCCGGCCACGATCTGGCCGGCGGTGTTCGGGTCCATGAACAAGACACCGGCATTCACGACCGCCATGCCGAAGCCCATGGGGATCATCAGCAGCGGTTCAAGGACGCCTTTGCGTCCGAGATAGACCAGCACCGCACCAAGGATGATGAGTCCGAGGCGAGTGACGATGACCCAAAGGTCCGATTGGGCCAGGGTATTGATGCCCTGAAAGAGTTCGATTAGGCGCGGCATGGCTGCCTCCGTGTTCTCAGAGGTTTATGGGAACGTTGGGAGGTGGGATCAGCTCTTCTTGGATCGCGCCGCTTGCAGAGAGCGGTCGATCAGCTTGATCATGGCCGCGACGGCAAACGAGATGCCGATCGCGAGCGCGTATACAATGGCCGGAGTGAGGAAGTTGGAGGCTTTCATTAGTCGGAAAAAACTGGCCGATGGTGCGGTTGGGAAGTCGCGGGTCAATCAGCAAGACTTATTTGTTGGATGATTCTTGATCTTATTTTCTAATCGTACCTTCCGCCGGCTTCCAAAGGCAAAACGGAGCTGAAGGTGTAGTGCACGTCGCGTGCCGAGCGGGGACCTGGGGAATCCTGCTCATCGACGGTTGGTGGTCGTTTTTCCGGGTTGTTTAGGGTGTCGGTGTAGGAAAATGCGCACCTCAGGCTGCTTCCCAGCTGTGCTCCTACCGAATTGTCGGAAAAGCCGCCCGGAGGCCGCCGCTGGCATCTGCTTTGCTCATGGGCCCTCGACTATGCTCAGCACACTCCTCTCCCTCCGTTCCGTTCTCCTTGCGTTGGGGGTTGCCGCCACCTCGTGGTGCGCCCATGCCGCCGACGCCGTCCCCGCCGCGCCCTCCCCGGAGGAGCGCATCGCCGCCCTCGAGGCCTATGTCAACAATACCGATCCCGGCAAGGCGCTCACCGGCGTCGCCGGTCCCGGCCACAACGCTTGGATGATGACCAGCGCCGCGCTCGTGCTCTTCATGACGTTGCCCGGTCTGGCGCTGTTCTATGGCGGCTTGGTCCGCAGCAAGAATGTGCTCTCGGTTCTCGCGCAATGCTTGGGCATCGCTGGACTGGTCACTCTGCTTTGGTGGGCCTTCGGCTACAGCTTTGTTTTCGGCAAGAGCTTCTCGGAGAGCGGCAGCTTCCTGGGGCACTTCCTCGGCGGCACCGAGTACCTCTTCCTGAAGGGCGTCACCTCGGCGCCCAACACCGACTACGCCTACTGGGTGTCGCACAACGTCTTTGCGATGTACCAAATGATGTTCGCGATCATCACCCCGGCGCTGATCGTCGGCGCGATCGCCGAGCGCATCAAGTTCTCCGCCATCCTCGCCTTCGTCACTCTCTGGATGATCTTCATCTACTTCCCGCTCGCCCACATGGTCTGGGGCGTCACCGGCAGCATGAACGGCGTCTGGAACGGCGATGCCACGATTCGCGCGATCGACTTCGCCGGTGGCACGGTCGTCCATATGTCCTCGGGTTGGTCGGCGCTCGTGCTCTGCCTCATCCTCGGGCCGCGCATCGGCTTCGGTAAGGAGAAGATGGCGCCACACAGCATGGTCTTGTGCATGGTCGGCACCGGCATCCTCTGGGCCGGCTGGTACGGTTTCAACGCCGGCTCGGCTCTCGCTGCCGACGGTGTCGCCGCGAACGCCTTCATGACCACGACGGTCGCCGCCGCTATCGCCGCTTTCGTCTGGCCGATGCTCGAGTGGCTCACCCGCGGCCACCCTTCGATCCTCGGCTTCTGCTCGGGCGCCGTCGCCGGCCTCGTCATCATCACTCCCGCCACCGGCTTCGTAAACGTCACCGGTGCCGTGATCATCGGCTTCCTTGCCGGCTCGGTCCCGTACTTCGCCTGCACCAAGCTCAAGAACTGGCTCAAGTACGACGACGCCCTCGACACCTTCGGCGTCCACGGTGTGGGCGGCACTCTCGGTGCCCTCGTCACCGGCCTGCTGGCCACGGCCGATGTCAATTCCAACCTCACCGGCGCCGCTGCCACCAAGAACGGCCTCGCCGGGCTCGTGACCCACGGTGGTCTCTGGTTCGAGCAGCTCAAGGCCATGGGCCTCACGATCGCGATGTCGGTCGTCGGCACCATCCTGATCGCCTACCTGATCAAGGCCACCATCGGCCTGCGCGCCGCCCCGGATGTCGAACGTCAAGGTCTCGACCTCGCCGAACATGGCGAAGAAGGCTATATCTACTGATCACCGCCAATCAGAACGGCTGACCCATCCACTCCATGAAACTCGTCACAGCTATCATCAAGCCCTTCAAACTCGAGGAAGTGAAGGACGCCTTGGCCGCCATCGGTGTCGAAGGCATGACCGTCACCGAGGTCAAGGGCTTCGGCCGCCAGAAGGGCCACACCGAGATCTATCGCGGCAGCGAGTACACCGTCGACTTCCTGCCGAAGGTGAAGCTCGAGGTCGCGATCGGCGACGCCCTGGTCGGCAAGGTGGTCGACGCCATCGTCGCGTCCGCCAAGACCGGCAAGATCGGCGACGGCAAGATCTTCGTGTCGCCGCTCGAGGATATCGTCCGCATCCGCACCGACGAACACGGCGACGCCGCGATCTGATTCCTGCTTCCGATCGCTGAGCATTCACGGCCGGGCCTCCGTCAGGAGCCCGGCCGTTCGCTTCTCGCCGCGGCAACGGTCTAGCCCGGAGAATCCACAGTGTAGTGGAAGCCGTGAGGCTTCGCCGGGGGAAAGCTGCGACGTTCTGAAAAATTCCGCTACGGCGCAGCGACACCTCATCCCGCGCGAGGTGTGAACCATGCGGGCTAGGGCGCAGTCGCGGTCGCCGTGCCTTCCTGTTTGCGCAGGTCGACCGTGACGGCCTGGCCGCCGATCGTCACGCGGTAGGTGCCGAAGAACGCCGGAATCGAAACCCGTCCGTCGGCGCCGATCGTGGCGGAGCAACGGGTCCACCACTCGCCGTAGACCAGCTCGCGGTAGGCGCGACCGGCCGGGGTGGGCGTCCAGTCGCGCTTGAAGAGCGAGGATTGCGGAATCCAGTTTGCACCTTCCCAGAAGCCCCACATCAGAATTCCGGTGACGGAGGGGTGGGCGAAGCAGATCCGGTAGTAGTCGACGATTGCCCGCGCCTTGGCCTGCTCCTCCTCGGCGTTGATCGGCAGGTCGGGGTGATCCATGAACTTCGAGCGTTGGCCGGGAAAGTTGAACTCGGTGACACGGATCGGGAGGCCCAGCTTGGCGAGTTCGTCGAGGGAATGCTGCAACGCGGCCGGATCGAAGCTGTCGCCGTGGAGATGGCCCTGCACGCCGATGCCCTCGATCGGAACTCCCGCGGCAAGCAATTCGCGGATGTGGGCGATGTAGTCGGCGAGGCGCTTGCCAGTGAGGATGTCGTAGTCGTTGACGAAGAGTATGGCCTGTGGGTCTTGGGCTTTCACCCAGCGGGCCATGTCGATCCGGATGCCGGAACCGAGACGTTCGACATAGAAGTCCCCGTGGATCATCTCATTGTTGAAATCGTACTCGGCGAAGCGGCCGCGGTAGCGGCGGCCGATATCCTCGCCGCGCGCCTTGAGCGTGGCGAGGAGGGAAGCGTCGTCGAGTTGCTTGAGCCAGGGCTGGACCCAGTGGTGAGAGCCCCAGTAGATGTTGTGCCCGCGCAGCGGGATCCGGTGGGTGTCGGTCCAGGCTAGGATCGCGTCGACGGTGGCGTAGTTCACCATGCCTCGCTCGGGCTCCATGCTGAGCCACTTCAGGGCAACTTCGGTGACCGCAGAATTGAAGTTCTCGAGGAAAACCTGCTTGTAGCGCTCGGTGTCGGTGGGCGACCAGCTGCCGTCGAAGGCTTGGTTGGGGAGTGAGGCGCCGAACCAGAACTCGTGGCGGAGTTGCTCAACCTGCACGGTGGTGCCGGGCGGTGCCGCGACCACGATCGTGCCCATGCGGTGCTGGCGGATCGAGAGGTCGAGCGTGGCACGCTCGGGAATCGGCCCTCCGGGATCGGCGAATAGGCGACCAGCGGCGAGGATCGCAGCAGTGGTGGTGAACATAATGGGGCGGAGTGCGGTAGTGAACGTCATGGGGATAGAAATGGGATACGGTGGAACGCCAGCGGCGTTGTGCCGGGCCGGAGGGCGTCCACACATCGGGCGGAAAGGGGGAGCGGAGTTCGCGACTCGATATATGGGGGCGCGACCTTCAGGCGGACCCGCGGGGGAGCGACAACGCGGCCTTCACCCGTTCCGGTGTCATCGGCATGTCGAGGAGGCGCGCGCCGGTGGCGTCGTGGATCGCGTTGGCGATCGCGCCGCCCATGATGATGATCGCGGGCTCGCCGCCGCCTTGGGGCGGTTCGTCGTCTGCGGGCAGGATGATCGTCTCGATCTGCGGCAGCCACGAGAACAAGGGCAGCGCGTAGGTGTTGAAGTTGGTGTCGAGCACCTCGCCGTTCTTGAAGTGGACCTGTTCGGAGAGCGCGTAGCCCAGACCCATCATGATGCAGCCCTCCATCTGGATCTTCGCGCCGGCCGGGTTCACCACCAACCCCATTTCCTGGACACACATGACGCGCTTGACCACGACCCGGCCGGTCGCGGCGTCGACCGCGACCTCGGCGACGGTGGCGACATAGGTGCCGGCGTCGAAACCGCACGCCACGCCGAGCCCGCGGCCGCTCACGCCGGCGGTCGGCCGCCAGCCCCAGTGTTCGGCCAAACCCTTCAGCACGCGGATCGCGCGGCGATCGGTGAGTTGGCGCAGGCGGAACTCGATCGGGTCGGCTCCGGCGAGCGCCGCAAGCTGGTCGATGTGCTGCTCGCGGGCGAAGGCGTTGGTGTTGCAGCCCGGCGCGCGCCAGGCGCCGACCCCGAAGGGATGCACTCCGGAGGGTCCCCAGAAATCGCCGACGGCCGAGATGCGGTGGTTGGGCACCGCGTAGATGAGGTCGGAGCCGCGGTCGCCCGCGAACTTTACCATGTAGTCCCAGAACGTAATCCGCCCATCGGCGCCGAGACCGGCGCTGGCGCGAATGACCGCGGCCGGTCGGAAGGTGTCGAGGAAGAACTCCTCCTCGCGCGACCACATCACCTGGACCGGACGCCCCGAGACTTTCGCGAGGCGGGCGGCCTCCACCGTCTGCTGGTTGAACGACTTGCCGCCGAAGCCGCCGCCGACAAACGGCGTGATCACACGGACCTTCTCGGGTGGTAGTTCGAGCGCGCGCGCGATCTCGTCGCGGGCACCGAAGGGATTCTGGGTGGAGGCCCAGACCGTCATCCGATCACCCTCGGGACGCGCCAACGCCGTGTGGGTCTCCATCGCGGCATGCGCGACATAGCCGTCACGGTAGGTGGTCTCGAGAACCTTCGTGGCCGCGGCGCGGCCTTGGGCGAGGTCGCCGCTCTGGCTCACGACGCGGGGCGGCAGGGTCGAGTTGTCGAGGTGACTGTGGATGTTGTCGTTGTCGAGCGTGGAGGGCGACGGCGCGAACTCGGCCTTGAGTTTGCCGAGCGCCTCCTCGGCGATGTCCGGCAGCTCGTGCAGTACCGCGACCAAGCCTTTCTCCTCCACCACGACGACTCCGGGGATAGCGCGAGCGGCAGCGGTGTCGACTCGCAAGAGGCGTGCGCCGTGCGCGGGCGGGCGCAGGATCCGGGCGTAGAGCATGCCGGGCAGGCGGATGTCGCCGGTGTATTGCGCCCGACCGGTGACCTTGGCCCGCGAGTCGCGGCGGAGCAGCGGCCGGCCGATGAGCTTGAACTCCGACGGCTTCTTCAGGCTCGGCGTCACGGTAAGACGGCGCTCGATCTTGCGCCCCTGCGTGAGCTCGCCGTAACCGATCTTCCGGTTCGGATCGCCGACCACTTCGACGGCGCCGGCATGGGTACGAAGCTGTTCGACCGGCGTGGCGAGCCGTTCGGCGGCGAGTGCGAGCAGCACGGCGCGCGCTTCAGCCGCGGCGGCGTGCCAGAGCGGCCCGAAGACCCGGGTCGTGAGCGAGCCCCACGTGCCCTGGTCGTACGGGCACAGTTCGGTGTCGCCCATCACGATCTCGACGGAGTCGAGCGGCACGTCGAGTTCGTCGGCGAGCATTTGCGGGAGCGAGGTGACCGGGCCCTGGCCCATCTCGATCTTTCCGGTGAAGCAGGTCACACGGCCGTCGGCCCCGATGCTGAGGAAGGCGTTGAAGTCCTTCGGCACCGAGTTGGGGCGGACGGGGGCGGTGCCTTCGTTGACGGTGTCGGCGACAAGGGTCGGCCCGAGCGTCACCCAGATCATGAGACCGGCGGTGCAACGCTGGAGGAACTCGCGGCGGGTCGGCAGCTTGATGTCGGCCACGGGCGGGAGCGAGTAGCGCGGGGCGGGAGAATCGGCGTTCACGAGCGGCCTCCTTTCCGGAGTGCGGCGGCGGCGTCCAGGATCGCGTCGACGATCCGGGGATGGGCGCCGCAGCGGCAGAGGTTCTGGTTCATGCCCGCGATCACCTGGTCGCGGGTAGGGGAGGGGTGGCGACGCAGGAGGTCGTGCGCGGTGAGGATCATGCCCGGGGTGCAGAAACCGCACTGGAGCGCGTCGTGCGCCATGAACGCCTCCTGAAGCGGATGGAGGCGGCCCTCCTGTTCGAGCCCCTCGACGGTCACGACCTCGCGGCCGCGCACGGAGCCGATGGTCTCGTTGCAGGAGCGCACGGCCTCGCCGTTCACGAGGACGGTGCAGGCGCCGCATTGGTTGGCGCCGCAGCCGAACTTCGTGCCGGTGAGGCCGAGGTCGGTGCGCAGGACCCAGAGCAGCGAGCGCTCCGGATCGACGTCGATCTGGACGGGTTTTCCGTTCAGGCGGAAGGCGATGGTTTCAGTCATGGCGTAGGGGAGGGTTTGGCGGGAACGCGACCGCACACGATGAGCACAGAAGCGAGAAATGCGAAACGGGCGGCGAGTCGGGCGGAAAAACGCGGCGGTGCATTCAACGGTCGAGAGTCAGCGGTCGGGCAGGTTTCGCGGTGGCGAGCGCAACGCGAGTGCATCTAGTCTGGCGGCGCAACGATCCTGCGCGCCCCATGTCCGAACTCCCCCTCATCGTCGAAGCGTTGGTCCGCGGCCGCACGGAGCCGGCGGTGTTGGCGACGCTCGTCGCGGTCGAGGGCTCGTCCTATCGGCGACCTGGGGCGCGATTGTTGGTGCGGTCGGACGGCTCCCATCTCGGATCGATCAGCGGCGGGTGCCTCGAAGAGGACCTCAAGGAACACGCCCGGCGGGTGCTCCAGACCGGGCGAGCGGAAACGATCGTGTATGACACGACGGCGGAGAACGACCTCGTGTGGGGCGTAGGACTGGGCTGCCAAGGGGTGGTTCGGGTCTTTCTCGAACGGATTCCGGCCGCGGCGCCGCGCTGGGCGGCGGTGTTGAGCGAGGCCATCGCAAACCGGCGGACGACGGAGCTCCTGATCGAGCACACGGGAACGACGCCCCGAGGGACTATCCTGGCGCAGGATCTCCCGGCGACGACCGAAGCGGATGCCGCCGGTGTCTTCCGGGAGACGGTGCAACCGCCGCCGGCGCTAGCGGTGTTCGGGGCGGGTGATGATGTGTTGCCGCTGGCGCGGATCGCCCGGCTGCTGGGTTGGCAGGTGACGGTGCTCGACGCCCGGGGCGCCTACGCCACCGCCGAACGTTTTCCCGCGGCGAACCGAGTTGTTGTCGCGCCGGCGGCGGAGCAGGCGGGGCGAGTTGCGTCCGACGACCGGACATTTGCCGTGGTGATGACGCACCGCTACCGCGACGATCTCGCGTTGCTGCGGACGTTGCTCCCGACGCCGGTGCGCTACCTCGGCCTGCTCGGGCCGCGGAAACGCACGGCGCGTCTGCTGGCCGAACTCGCCCGCGACGGCTTCGACCCCACGCCCGAAATGCTGGCGAAGCTGCATGCGCCGGTCGGCCTCGACTTGGGCGGGACGACACCGGAGACGGTGGCGCTGGCGATTGTCGCCGAAATTCAGGCACACCTGGCGGGGCGCGCCGGCGGGTTGCTTCGGGAACGTTCGGGGCCGATCCATGGCTGAGGCGCCCCAGTGCGGAGCGGTTCTGTTGGCCGCCGGCGGTTCGAGCCGCATGGGCCGGGCGAAACAGCTCCTTCCGATTGGGGACACGCCGTTGGTACGGACGGTGGCGGAGCGGGTGCTGGCGGCCGGGCTCGCGCCAGTGGTCGTCGTGCTCGGGGCGGAATCGGCCGCCGTCGGGGCGGCGTTGCACGGCCTGCCGCTGCACCTCGTCGAAAACAGCGCGTGGGCCGACGGGATGGGTGCCTCGCTCCGTTGTGGTGTGGCGGAGCTCAGGCGGATCGCGCCCGGTCTGGCGGAGCTGATCGTCGTGCTGGCCGATCAGGCGAACGTGACGGCGGAGCACCTACGCCGTCTGCAGGCGGAGCGCCGCGGGGCGCGATGCGGCATGGTTGCCACAGAGGTTGGCGGAGTGCCGATGCCGCCGGTCTTGTTCACCGCCGAACACTTTTCTCGATTGCTGGCCCTGCACGGCGAGGTCGGGGCGCGGGCTTTGCTGCGCGAGGCGGGTGGCGCGCTCGTACTGGTGGCCGCGCCCGGGCTCGTCGATCTCGACACACCGGCGGACGTCGCGCGTTTCACCGGCGGAGCCGGGGCGTAGGCGGTTGCTACCGGTCGCCCGCAGACTCACGGGGCCGCGGGGGTCGCCCGCGGAGGCTCCGTGGGCTCGCCGTTGAGCGTATTGCCGGAAATGTCGGCGGGTCGGTCGGACCGGAGGAGGAAGACACGCGAACGCGGACTGGCGGGCGCGGTGATGCGGTTGTTGCGGAGCACGAGGCGTCCGGGCGCGTCGTGCTTGTGCGATTGGATGTCGCACGGGGCGTCGAAGACGGTGAGCGCCCCGCCGGAGATGACGATCTGGTTGTCCTCGATACGGAGGTCTCCGCAGGAACGGCCGACGATCACTGCCCGGCCGAGCACCGCGGGAACGGCGAGCGCACAACGCTCGACCACGCCGGCGAAGCAGAACTCGGAGAAGACGACGTTGGTACCGGCAAACGTGCAGTCGGTGAAGGTGACGTTACCGAAAGATCGGGCGAACTGCATGCCGCAGGGCACGCTACCGCGGATGGTGCAGCGGCGGAATTCGGCGAAGCGCCCACCGTCGCCATCGATGGTGAGCCCGCCCTGCACCGTGGCGTCGGGCTGGCGGACAAAATCGCAGTCGACGAAGGTGGATTGGTAGCTGTTGGAGAGGTTGAGCGCTTTGCGGCGGCCGACGATGCGCAGCCCCTGGGCGTGGAAGTCGCGGGTGGTGCGGGTGAGTTTGATGACGCTGCGCGACCGTCCTATCTTCGTGCCGGCTGGCAGGAGGGTGCCGGGCGCGGGGTTGGCGCGACCGGGGTTGCGGAAACCGACGGTGTCTCCTTCGCGCCGCACGATCTCGAGGAAGGCGTCGCCCACGGTGACGACGCCGGATTTGGGAAGTTCGAAATAGCCTTCGCCCGTGCGCAGGCGGACGGCGACGGACCGGCCGGGTTTCGGAAGCTCGAAGGGCTCGGCGGTTTCGCCGGCCCAGTTGAGGGCGGCGAGGGTGTAGTCGCGTGCGAGCGGGTGGCTCAGCACCAGGTCGCCGTCGGGAGTGGTGGCGGCGATCTCGTTGAACTCGCCGTAGTCCTGGTCGAACCGGCAGGCGCCATTGCGGATGAAGACGAGTTCGCCGGGCTGGAAGTCCGCGGCGCGCGCCGGCTCGCGGAGGCGGATCCGGTCGGAGCCGCTGGTGCCGCTGTCGGGGGCGAAGGGACATTCGTGATCGGCACCCTGCAGCCACCCAACATGCCGATACGGCGCGAGGACCAGACCCTCCCCAAGCTGGGGACCGGTGGAGAGCACGGTGTCGCGCATCCCGGCCCCGACCAAGCGGACATGGTCGCGGCCGATGCGCCAGCCATACGTGGTCGCGATGTAGCGGCCCGGCGGGATGCGGACGGTTCCGCCCTCGGGCGGGAGTTCGCGGAGCGCGCGCTGGAAAGCGGCTTCGTCGGCGCTCCATTCGAGGGAGTCGACGAAGGGGTAGTCGCGCTGGAGGGTGCGCAGGTTCTTGTACTTTCCGGCGGCGATCCACTCGCTTACCGGATGCGGTTGCCCGTCGCCGATGGCCCCGAACGTCCGCAAGTTGACCTCGGCTGCGGGCTGCGGCGTGGCGGTGAGGGGCTTCGTTGGCGTTGCGGCCGCCGGTGCGGCCGGCAGCGCGGTGGCCAAGGCGAATGCCAAACAGGTGGTGGCGAAGCCGGCGAAGATCGGGCCGGTGGGGTACGCTGCGCGGCGGAGGGGCATCGGAGCGGAGGTTGAGCGGTGGCGGTCGCAGCGGCAATGCCCGGAATCGGGTGGGCGCGCTACTGTCGCGGATCCTGAACGGTGACGGGCACTCAACCCGCGTCCGAAACAACCTTCGATATTCCCCACTTCCAGAAGAGAAATGGTGCTCGGGACAGGACTCGAACCTGCACGCCTTACGGCACACGCACCTCAACCGAGAAGGCGGGAAAAATCGAGGCATTGCAAGTGCCCGGAACGCACGTAATTATGCAAAATATCAGCCGCTTAGGAAACTGGTGCGGATCAACAGGTGTTGACAGATGAGGCA
>JAEXPL010000418.1 GCA_023446865.1 Verrucomicrobiota bacterium
CTTCTCGACGTGCGGGGTTGGTAGTTCGTACGGCTTGCCGCTCGCGGTGACGAAGACGACGCCGGCACCGAACTCGCCATCATCATACCCAAGCAGAACCCCGTCTCCGAACCGCATTCGGTGGCGAGGGAGCATCCGCCATGGGTAATGCTCCTCGGTTTTGTCCGGGTATCGGCGTATGACCGAGGAGAACCGGGGGGAGATCAGCTGGGTCCAGACGACGCGAAGATGGTACAGCGCTTGCGACGCTGCGCTCACGGGATGCGTGGCGACGAAGCGCCGTAGGGCTTGGTTCTGGGTGTTCAGGTTTCGCCCCAGTTCGTCGCGAATGACTAGCTGGAAGTCGCTGGCGCCGTATCGTTCGGTTTGCGTGAGGAAACTGGCGGCTTTCCCAGCGAACAACCTGACGCTCGGCTCCCAGTGGGTTTGGGCGAGCTGTGTGAGATCCGGCGCCGCCTCCTTGGCGCCGAGTTGGGCCAACGCATAGGCGGCTGCGCGAACGAGGCGTTCGTCCACTTGGCAGCGGAGCGCGGCGCGAAGTGCCGGGATCGCCTTGCGGTAGCCGATCGCTCCGAGCGCGTAAGCTGCGGCCTGGCCGGTGTCATTACGAAACGGTTGCAGCTCTTTCACAAGTTCTGGCCCGATGTCGTGGGCGGCGGCGCCGAACTTGGCGATTTCGGTGATTGTGCCTCCAGTCCAGAGATTTTGCCGGGCCACATCAAGATCCGCACGCAACCGTTCGAGGTCGGGCGTGTTGCGAAGTCGCGAGATCGCGATGGCGGCGGTGCGGCCGAAGGTGTCCGGCTCTGCGATGGCCAGTTTCTCCAGTTCTGGGATGCAGCCATCGGCACTCGCGCCGGAGCGACCGAGAGATTCCACCACGGCGCGGCGATTGTCGCGATCGAAGGCCGCGTCGGCAGCGATGGCCAGCAGGCGTTGGCGCAGATCGGCTGTCGTCTCTGCGGCCACTCCTCGGCTGGTGATGCGGCGAACGAGTTCGTTGCGAAGGTTTGCCTCGATGGGTTGCGACGAGGCAAAAATGTTGGCTAACCGAAGCTTGGTCCGGGGATCGTCTCCGAGGGCACTGAAGATATACCATTGGTCGCCTGCGGGGACCTTGGGGAGCAGCGCGACAAGCGTGTCGCTTTGCTCGTCGTTGAACAAGGGCCGGAGGCCGTAGCCGACGAGCCTCAGTGCGGCAGATCGCACTTCCGGATTGGGACTCGTGAAGAGTCGGAGGGATGCCCCTGGCAGGTTACGCAGTACGTCGACGACCGGGCCGGAATCGCGATAGGGCGGGGCAGGTAGTTTGACCGCCCGCGCAACGATCTGGGCATCGGAAGGCGGGCGGGTGATCACGAACCAGAGATGGGGCAGGAGCGCCACTCCGACGAATGCGACGAGCCAGACGGCAACTACAGCGATGGTGATCCCGAAAAAGCGGAGGAGGCGGCGGAGAAGGCGCATGATCGGCGGAGACGGTGGGTATTCGGAGTTCCTATTCGCACGAGTGCGAAAGGAACGGAGGCAGGGCATCAGGGTTGGACCGAGTGCTCCTGCCCGGAGGCGTCGATGAGGACGACTTGCCAGCCGCCGCTGGCGAGCTGGCGCAGGTGGTACTGCCCGGGGGCGTCGCCGTAGGCGGGTAAGGCTTTGAAGTGGCGGCGGAGATCGGAGTCGGGGTTCGCGAAATCGGCGGTGAGGCGCTCGCGGATCTGTTGTTCGGACAGCGAGCGAGGATCTGTGCCGTCCCACGCGATCTCGAGGCTGGCCTGGAGAAGGCGAGCTCCGTGGCGGTGGGCGTACCGGGTGCGGACGTACTCCACGGCAGTCGTCGGAAAGGCGAAGCTGCTGGCGAGGCCGATGCCACAGGCAGCGGCGGCAACCCAAAGGCGGGCGCGGACAGTGGGCCGCCGCGGGCGGCGGCAGGCGAAGAGCACGCCGCCGCCGAGCAAGAGACTTCCGAGCCCGATGAGAGCCGCGTAACCCCAAGCATCGGAGCGGGTGAATCTCGCGAGCCCGCGCGGCCCCTTGAACGGGCGCCATTGGATGGTCAGGTCCTGCTGCATCTGGGCGGGCTCCAGCGTGCCGCGGAGGCGCGTGGCGACAGTGGTGCCGGCGCAGAGCTCGCGCAGTGCGGTGTGGGAGAGCTGGACCCGGTCATCGTCGGGCGGCGACGAGTATCCTTTGCCGGCGCCGGTCGCCGTTTCGGACGGGGCGACCAGCTCGACGCGGCCGCAGGCCCGGAGCGGCAGGTTCTCGACGTGGGCCACCGCTTCGCCGAACACGAAGAGATCGAGGTCGAGCGCGGAGCGGATGCCGGTACCTGTGAGCTTCATCGGGTAGATGGGGTGCGCGGTCTTGAAGGTGAAGACGAGCGGGTGGGTCGCCTGCGTTTGGGCTGCCGCGGTATCGCGTCGGAGCTTGGTGGCGACGAAACAGCCGCCGGCGCGGGCATGCTCGGCGAGCACGGGCGCGGAGGCCGGAGGCAGGGCGAAACCGTTTAGCGCCAGCCATTCCGCGATATGCGACGCGTCGCTTCCGCTGAGGATCGCCACGTCGTAGTCTCCGATGGTCTGGCGTTCGATGGAGAGGCTGCCGGCCATCGGGCCGGTGGCGGCGCGCACCTTTGAGAATGCCGGAATGGCCATGGCGGCGAGGAGCACCATCAGTAATGAGAATGCCCAAGTCGCGATGATCCGCGGCGGGCGGTGCCAGAGACGCCAAGCTGCGCCTCCGGAAACAAAGGTGAGTACTGCGAAGAGTATCAGGCCACCATCGTTCTGCACGAAACCAGCCACGGTTCCGATAGCGCAGAAAACGGCGATGACTCCGAATAGCATGGCGAGAGAACGGCTGTAGATGAGCCGCGCCCGCGAAGCCTCGAAAACGAACAGCAGCAGTAACGGGAGGCAAAAGAAGAGCGCTGGGGCGAGGAATCCGAGGGCGGCGGGCGGAATGATCCGCGGACGAAATACCGCTTGAAGCGACGGCAGGGTGCCGGTCGTCGCGGGCTTGATCTCGGGCCGGCTGGGCAGTGGTACGACCCACGCGAAGCGGTCGCCTTGGCCGCTGAAGCGCGACTCGATCACGAGCGTCTCGGTGCCGTCGTGCCAGACGAGCAGGGCACGCTGGTCGGGCATTGTGACCTCCGGCGCGGCGACCGGCGGCAGGATGATGCCATCACCGAACAGACAGGTGGTGGCGACGAGCACGAGGAGCGCGAGTAGCCAGAATCTTGGCATGGCAGAGCGGATGACTGGGGCTTTCAATTTTCGGCCGATGGGTCCGGCGCCGGCTGTGGCCGCAGGCGCCGGTCGAGCATCTCGAGGGTCACGATCTGGCGGAGCACTGCCACGGCGACTCCGAGTTCATGGGCGAGTTTTGCTTCATCTGGGGCGAAGTCGGGGTTGTTGAAATGTCCCTCCTCGGCGAAGGCCATTACTGTGTCGAAGGCATTCGGCGCGATGAAGCGTTCCTCGCCGATCGGCCGACCGTTGCGCAGGTAGGTGAAACGATAGGTCGTGTAGCCGGTGGAGAACCGGTGCTCGTGGCGCCGCAGGACTGCGAGCGCGTGGTCCAGACCGACCTTGTCTTTCGGTGAGAGAACCAGCGATCCAACCTCGGCGCCGGGCTGGAGCGCCATGTAGTCGCTGATCTCGCCGCGGACGATCTTGGGGAAGAAGACCGCAACCGGCTGCAGCCAAGGGCGGAGCTTGGGGTTGCGGATGAGTTCGCCGTCGCGGGCGGTGAACCGGATCCCTTCGGGTGCTCGTGCGAACGCGAACTGCCAACCATCGCCGGGACCATCACAGGCGTCATAGATGCTTTCGATGACGATCTGCTCGCCGGTCGCCAGGTCGGAGATGGGGAGTGTCTCGCCCCAGCCGTGGTCTGACGAAGCGAAATGGGCGAGATGACCGTCGAAGTTTTCGCCCCAGTGGCTCGAGTGGAGATATCCGAAGGTGACAAACAAGACGGCTGAGAGGACGGCGAGCAAGGGGCGGAGGCGGCGTGGCAGGCGGAACCCGCGCGTCCCCCGAATCAGGACGAGCGCGAGCAGGGCAACCGCGACGAGAAACCCGATTCCCCATTCGTGGTATTGGCGCTCGAGCAGCTCCTGTTTCTCGATCGATGCCAGATAGCCCGACGCCCGAACCCAGGCGAAGATAATCGCATAGTACTCCGCATAGAGCGCGCAGCCGAGGCAGGCGACGAAGGCGAGAATGAAGAGAATGGTTCTTCGTCCGGGGTGGGCTGGGGTGGGGCCGCTCATGGGGAACGGTGGATACGCAGCCAGCGCGCGCCCGCGGGGTCAATGCCGGGGCGGTGGAGACCGTTGCCCTGTCGTGCAGGCGAATCCTCCGGCTGCGCGCCCGCCAAATACTCCCACGGTCGTGAGAGTATTTGGCGGAGAAGATGACGTGGGCTGGCAGTTGTAGAGGGAAGATGGACCGATAACGTGCCGCCAAATAAGTTCACGGTCGTGAGAGTATTTGGTGCGGGAGGGGGCGGCGGGGGGCGCGGATCTCCGATCTGCGCGCCATCGCTTCCTGTTTCGTCGGGAGGGCTTTCGGGGGGGCGGTGTTGCCCTCTCAACGCCGTCGCGTGCGTGAGCAGCCGCGGACAACGTCTCTCCACGGGTAACTCGAGACTGCCGCGAACCGGGTCCTCGACGCGCTTGGGGGCTCTGCTGTACGGCAGAGCGTCCACCCGCAACCGCCAGCCAATAGGGCTATTCGTCCGAGCGCGCCGTGCCGTCGGCGTCACACCAGCTGCGTGCGGTCGAGGGTGCGGTACTGGATCGCCTCGAGCAGGTGCGGGGCCTCGATGGACTCGGCGCCGGCGAGGTCGGCGATGGTGCGGGCGACCTTGAGAATGCGGTCGTAGGCGCGGGCGGAGAGCGAGAGCTGGTGCATGGCCTGCTCGAGGAGGTCGCCGAGCATCGCGTTGTGCGCGCAGTGGCGGTGGATCTGGGCGGGCGACAGGCGGGAGTTGGTGTGGGTGCGCGTGCCGGCGTAGCGGCGGTGCTGGACGGTGCGGGCGCGTTGCACGCGTTCGCGCATGGCGGCGGAACTCTCGCCGAGCCGGTCGGAGCGCAACTCCGCCACGGAGAGCGACGGCGCCTCGACGTGGAGGTCGATGCGGTCGAGCAGCGGGCCGCTGACGCGGGCGCGGTAGCGCTGGATCTGCGCGGGCGAGCAGCGGCACTCGCGCCGCGCGTCTCCAAGATAACCACACGGGCAGGGGTTCATCGCGGCCACGAGCATGAAGCTCGCGGGCAGGGTGATCTTGCCGGCGCTCCGGGAAATGGAGACCTGGTGGTCCTCGAGCGGCTGGCGGAGCACCTCGAGGGCGGAGCGCTTGAACTCCGGCAGCTCGTCGAGGAAGAGCACGCCGTGGTGGGCGAGCGAGATCTCGCCCGGACCGGGGATGGCGCCGCCCCCGATCAGGCCGACATCGGAGATCGTGTGGTGCGGGGCGCGGAACGGTCGGGCGAACGTGCGCACACCGCCGTGGAGCGTGTGTCCGGCGGCGCTGTGGATCGAGAGCATCTCCAGAAACTCCTCGAGCTGCGGCTCGGGCATGATCGTGGGGATGCGTTTCGCGATCATCGACTTCCCGGAGCCGGGCGGCCCGACGAGCAGCAGATTGTGGTTGCCGGCCACGGCGATCTCGACCGCGCGGCGCACCGCCGCCTGGCCCTTGATCTCGGCGAAGTCGGGCGCGCCCTCGGCGGCCACGGCGGGATCGGGCCGGGCCGGGGGCAGGGGCTTGAGCGCGAGCTCTCCGGCAAGGTAGCGTACGGCCTCGTCGAGCGACTGGATCCGGTATACGGGCACGCCGGTCACCAGCGCGGCTTCCTCGGCCGAGACGGGCGGCAGGAGCACGCCGCGTTTGCCGAGGCGGCGGGCCAGCAGCGCCATGGCCAGCGCGCCGCGTACCGGGCGGGTGGCGCCGGAGAGGCCGAGTTCGCCGGCGATGAGGTAGTCGCCGAGGCCGTCGGCGGCGAGCTGTCCGGTGGCGACGAGCATGCCGAGCGCGATGGGCAGGTCGTAGCACGGGCCCTCCTTGCGCAGGTCGCCGGGCGCGAGGTTGATCGTGGTGCGCGTGCGCGGCGGGTGCAGGCCGCTGTTGGCGAGCGCGGAGCACACGCGGTCGTCGGATTCCTTGACGGCGGCGTCGGGCAGGCCGACGAGGATCAGGCGCGGGTCGCCGGACTCCCCGGTGTTGACCTCGACCTGCACGGGGACGGCGTCGATGCCTTGGAGCGCGGCGGAAAAAACGGTGGCGAACATACGGCGAGGGATTTCGCCGGGGGGCTGGGCGAGTAGTGAAATGCCGGAGCCGGCGGCGCGCGGCAAGCCGGGAAGCGCGGATCGGTGGACGGTAGACGGTGGACGGTGAGCAGTGGCCAGTTGCCGGTGGACTGTGGACGGAGAGGGGGCAAGGGGGTGGCGCGGAGTGCTGGCTGTAGGCTAACCCGCTGGAGGTGGTCCGTCGGAGAAGCCGGGTCAGCGACCCGGCCTGCAGACCGGGCCTAGACGAGAACGTTCGTGGCGGTCGGTGCGCGCCGCCGACCAGAAGGGGGTTGCGGGGGCAGGAGGGCAGGGCATCGTGGGCGGGCGATGAGCCACCAGAGTTCAACCACCGCGAGCGACGTCGGCGCGCCGGCCGCGCGCGAGGTGCCGCCGGCGGACTGGCCGCGGCCGCGGCTGGTGCTGGGGTTGAGCGGCGGCATGGGTTGCGGCAAATCGACCGCGACGAAGCTCTTCGCGGAACTCGGTTTCAAGACGGTGGATTGCGATCGGATCGTGCGCGACGAACTGCTGCCGCGCGCCGATGTCGTGGCGGCGATCGCGGTTCGGCTGGGACCCACGGTGGTCGCGGCCGACGGCCGGCTTGATCGCGCAGAGGTGGCGGCGCGGGTGTTCGCGAGCGATGCCGACCGGCTGTGGCTGGAGGCGTTGCTGCATCCGTTGGTGCGGGCGGCGTGGCGGGCGGCGTTGGCCGGAGACCTGGCGGCGCGCTGGGTGGTGGAGGTGCCGTTGCTCTTCGAGAAGGGTTTGGAGAATTGGTTTGATTCCACCGTCTGCGTCGCCACATCGTCCGCCCAGCAATTGTCACGGCTGCAGGCGCGCGGAGTCCCACCCGACCTCGCCGCCGCACGGATCGCCAAGCAGCTTCCGCTCCCCCGGAAAATCGCCGCCGCCGACTTCGTCATTCTCAACGACGGGTCCCTCGATTTCCTACGGGAACAGGTCGCTTCGCTCGCCGGTCGCTGGCACTAGCCACCACCTCCGATCGCACCATTTGCCGCGCGCAACGCCGCCGGCGCCTTTTCCCGTTCCGCAATGGAAACTCCTCGTTCGTCGAAAGACTCCGACAGCACCTCGTCCGCTCCCGATTCCGAGAGCCCGGCCCCGAAGAAACGCGTCTCGCGCCTGACCCGTGGCAAGCCCGCCGCCTCGCGCGGCCGCAAGAAGGTGGCCGAGGAGAGTGCCGTCGAGGCCCCGGCCGCGCCGGCCCCGGTCGAGGAGGCCCCGCGTGCTCCCGAGCCCGAAGTGAAGCGCGAACGTGAGCCGGAGCCCGAGTTCCGCCTGCCGGCGCAGCAGGAAGTGCTGTCGTTTTCGCCCGATGACGAGCCGGAGCGCGAGGCGCCTCCGCCGCCCCGTGCGCCCGAGCCGTCCTTCGAGAGCGCCCCTCCGCCCGAGCCCGCAGCGGGCGGCGTTGTGGGTGACGCCCCGGCGCCCGTCCAGGGCCAGGAGTCCCACCCCGGTGGCGAACAGCAGGCGCCGGGCGGTTTCCCGCCGGGTGGCAAGCGCTACGGCCGCGACTATTGGAAGCAGCTCAAGCTCGAGAAGAAGAAGGCCAAGCTCCTGCGCCTGCAGGCGCAGGGCATCCAGCCGGCGCCCGGTCCCGGCGGCGGTCAGCCCGAACAGGGCGGCGGTCCCGGCGGCGGGCAATTCGAGCAGGGCGGCGGCAATGGTGGTCAGCACCACCGCGGCGATCGTGGTGATCGCGGCGGCCGTGGCGACCGCGGTGGCCGGCACGAGCGCGGCGCGCGTTTCGAACGCGAGCGCCCCCCGCAGCAGCCGCCTCCGCCGAACTTCGTGCAGGTGAGCGGCGACCTGCCGCAGACGGAGCGCTTCGTCGACCTCGCCGCGCTCGACACGCTCGCGGCCGACATCGTCTCCGGCGGCGGTGAACCGATTGCGATCAACGAACTCTCGCCGCTGTCCCTGGCCGAGCTCGGCACCTTCGCCCGCAACCAGGGCGTGACCTTCGAGGGCGTGCCCAACCGTTTCCAGATCCTGAAGGGCATCCTCCAGCATGCCGCCGAGCAGAAGCGCCCGATCGTCGACCGCGGCTGGCTCGATCTCACCGACCGCGGTTACGGCTTCATCGTCCACGCGCACGACAACTACCGGCTGTATCCCGACGACACTTTCGTGCCGGAGAGCCTAGTGAAGAAGTTCGGGCTCAAGCGCGGTGTGCAGCTCGAGGTGCAGGTGCAGGCGCCGCAGGCCAACGAGCGTTGCCCGGCCGCCGTGAAGATCCTCTCGGCGATGGGGCGCGACCCGGCGTTGCTGGCGACCGTCACGCCGTTCGAGGAACTCGAACCCTATTACCCGCTCAACCGCATCCTGCTCGAGGTCCCCGGCTCCGAGTCGAAGGACATCTCGATGCGCCTGGTCGACATCGTCACGCCGATCGGCTTCGGCCAGCGCGGCCTGATCGTCGCGCCGCCCCGCACCGGCAAGACGGTGCTGATGCAGAACATCGCCAACTCCGTCTCGGCGAACTTCCCCGAGGTGAAGCTGATCATCCTGCTCGTCGACGAGCGGCCCGAGGAGGTCACCGACTTCAAGCGCCACACCAAGGGCGAGGTCGTCAGCTCCACGTTCGACGAGTCGCCGGAGAGCCACGTGCACTGCGCCGAGATGGTCGTCGAGCGCGCGCGCCGCATGATCGAACACGGCGAGCACGTCGTCATCCTGCTCGACTCGATCACCCGCCTGGCCCGCGCCTACAACAACCTCACCGGCAACAGCGGCAAGATCGGCACCGGCGGTCTCGAGACCACGGCGCTGCAGAAGCCGAAGCGCTTCTTCGGCTCGGCCCGCAACATCGAGGGCGGCG
>JAEXPL010000434.1 GCA_023446865.1 Verrucomicrobiota bacterium
GTTCTCGACCAGCGGGTTGAGCAGGAAGCCGCCGCGGCCGATGGCGGGCGGCAGGCGGTAGCGGCTGGTGGCGCCGGCGGTGTCCTCGACGACGAGGAAGACGAGCGGCTGCTTGTACAGGAATCCGCGGAGACGGCCGAGGAGCGAGGGGCGGAGATCGACGGTGATCCAGAGCGGCTGCTGGTTGAGCTCGCCCAACTCCAGCGGGGCGCGGAGGGCGACGCGGGTCGTGCGGAGGCGGCGCGGGGCGACGCGCTCGGCGGGGGGGGCGTCGGGGCGGCGGCGCCAGAGCTGCCAGTCCTTGTCGGTGAGGACGTAGTCGTAGGCGTGGACGAAGTAGTTGAGCAGGCGGGCGTCGTCCATCGCGGGCAGGTGGTTGTCGATGGCCTGGAGCTTGAGGAGGGCGTACTGCGGGGCGCGCGGGGAGGCGTAGTAGTCGAGGTTGCGCTGGGCGAGCGGGGCGCTGAAGGCGCAGTAGCTCTGGAAGACCGGGCGCGGGCGGTAGTTGAACTTGTTGAACAGGGCGATGGCCTGCTCGAAGCCGAGGATGTCGATCGTGGCGTCGCCGACCTCGTCGCGGACGAAGTGGAGGTCGTGGTCGAGGCGCTGCTGGTGCATCTGGTCGCGCAGGCCCTGGCGGAACTGCTCCCAGTGGGTTAGCTGGTGGGCGCGGGTCCAGAGCTGTTCCTGCAGCTGGCCGACGATGCCGCGGACCATGCCGGGCAGCGCCTGCTCGATGCCGACGACGCAGAGCAGGCCCGCCGGAATGAGCAACAACCAGCGCAGCCAGCGGCGGAGACCGTCGCCGAAGAGCGCAGGGAAGGCGGTGATCGGGAGCAGGGCGCAGATGAAGAAGCCGATCATGTGGCCGTCGGCGCGCACGAAGCCGTGTTTCCAGTTGAGGAAGAGGAAGGCGCTGCAGAAGAGCGTGGCCGCGATCGTGAAGTTGCGACGCGGCGACGCGCGGAACTGCAGGATGAACCCGGCGGCGACCAGGCCGGCGACGAGCAGCGCGGTGCGGAAGGGCGCATCCGGGGTGGGAATGCTCATCCCGTCGGTGTAGCCGCCGCTGAACTCGAGGCAGGAGAGGAGGTAGGCGGGGAGGTTGAGCGGGTTCTGGCCGCAAAGGATCCAGAGGAGCACCGAGGTGCCGGCGAAGGTCGCGGCGTTGACGACGGCGACGCGCGACCGGCGGTGGAGCAGCGCGAGGACGACGGCCGCCGCCACAGCGACGCCGGCGAGCAGGAGGTTGGTGAACTTCACCGCGCCGTAGAGCGCGAGCAGCGCGGCGTGGAGCCAGCCCGCGCGGGGCTCATCCTCGTCGGCCCGGCGGAGCAGCTGCCAGCCGAGGAGGACGATGACGATCATCTCGAGCGCGTCCTCGTAGACGACGCCGAAGAGCACCGCGAAGGCGAAGAAGGCGAAGCGTTGCACGCCCGCGAGTCTCCGGCCCTCGGAGACAAAGAGCGTGGCGGCGAGGGCGGCCTGGAAGGCCTGCCAGGCGATCATCTCCCAAAAGAGCTGGCCCCAGTAGGTTTTCCCCATCACGAAGCCGAGCGGGCCGTAGGTGAAGACGAGGTCCTTGCCCCACTGCAGGCCGTGGGCGAAGGCGTAGCCCATGGTCATGCGCCAGGAGGCGTCGAGCTCGAGGGTGGGCGGGCGCGGCACGGTGAACGCCGCGAGGGCGAGCAGCAACCAGAGGAGGCCGTCGGCGATCCAGTTGGGCTTGGCGGCGGGAGCAGGCGGTTGGGAGGCGGGCATGGAAGAAGAGGAGGAAGGCGGAGGTTGGGCGGGGCGTCGACGGCTAGTTGATCTCGATCTTCCGCCAGTAGGCCCAGTCGAACGAGGCCGTGGCGCCGGGACGGGTGCGGAAGACGACGGTCTCGCTGGGGTGCGGTTGGTATTCGAGATCCACGGATTGGTCGGCGCGGTCGGCGGGAGTGTTGGCCGGATCGAGCAGCCGGCGGAAGAGGGTGCGGGTGGTGCCGTCGGGCCGTTCGGCGTCGACGACGAACTCGACGCCGTCGGTCGGGTCGCGGTCGGTGGCGGTGTAGGCGCCGGCGACGATGCCGAACTCGATCCGGATGCGGGTGGCGCCGGTGGGCGGGGCGACCCAGATGGCGCTGTCGGGATGGGCGTTCAGGATCCGGTGGCCGGCGATCTCGGCGGCGGCGAAACCGAAGGTGGCCTGGACGCGAACGGGCGCCGGGTTCACGACGCTGAAGGTGGTGCGGGCCTGGCTGCGCAAGTCGACCGCCGCGGCATCGGCGGGCGCGGGCAGGCGGGTTTCGGGCGGGATGGTGACCTGGTCGAAGCGGAAGCGCTGCAGGCCGCGGAGGGCGTCGTCGCGATAGAGCCGGGCGAGGTGGACGTCGCCGGAGGCGTGGCGGTAGGTGGGGAGCGGATCGACGTCGAACGCCTTCACCGCACGCTGGATGAGGTCGGCGTTGCCGCGTTGCTCGCCGACGAGAACGAGGGCCGAGACTTCTTCGCCGGCGAGATCGGCGAAGGCGCGGTCGAGGTAGGCGGCCTGGTATTCGAGGCCGTTGCGGATCATGAGGGCCTTGCGGCCGGAGTAGTAGGGGATGACCGGCGACCAGTCGTTGCCGGCGACGACGAGCACGCTCTTGGGCGGTGTGAAGGCGTTGAGGGAGTCGGTGAGGCCGGAGCCGCCGTTGCCGCCGACCTGCGCCCACGGGAAATAGCCGGTGCGGTAGGTGGAGAGGAAGGCGATGAGCGGGACGAGGAGCAGGGTGGGCGCGATGCCGCCCGGCAGGCGGTCGAGCAACCCGAGGAAGACGAAGGCGACCGCGGCGACGGCGAAGACGTTGGCGGCGTAGAAATAGTAGTCCTGCAGGGCGTAGGCCAGCGGGATGGCCATCTGCGCGGCGAGGAACAGCGCCACCGATCCGGCGATACGGAGGCGCCAGCCGCGCAGGAACGCGAGGCCCGGCAGGACGATCGCGGCGAAGACCCACGGCGGGAGCAGCGAGAGGTTCCAGCAGGCGAAGAGGTTGCGCCAGGTCGCGGGGGAGAAGTGCGCGTCGAGGCTGAAGGTGCCGTAGTTGTTGGCGCCGAGCTGGGCGGAGGTGAAGACGTAGGCGGAGGGGTGGGTGGCCTTGATCGCGTCGGTGTGGTGGGTCCACCAGATGGTGGCGGCGAAGGGCACCACGACGGAACCGACGCCCCAGGCGAGCGTGCGCAGCGCGTCCTTGGCCCCGCCGCCGCGCCAATCGCGCCAGAGACGCCACGTGCCGTAGGCCATCGCCGGCATGACCCACACGAACCAGACCAGGCTCTTGATGAGGCCGGCGAGCGTGCCGCAGGCGATCACGAGCGGGAGCCAGCGCCAGTCGCGATTTCCGAGCATGCGCGTGAAGGCGGTGAGGAACCAGACCGAGAACAAGAGCGCCATGGGGTCGATCAGCACGGCGCGCGAGTAGAAGAGGTAGACCGGGCACGCGAGGACGCAGGTCAGCACGAAGAGCCGGCGCGGACGCGGGAGGCCGAGTTGCCCGAGCAGGATGAACAATGCCGGCAGCGTGAGATAGAAACTGGCGAGCGAGAGGGTGCGCGCGGCCTGGAACTGCGGCCAGCCGGTCGCTCGGCTGAGCGCGACGACGCCCCATTCATAGAGCGGGAACTCGAGGGGCAGCACCCAGGGTTTGCCCAGCAACGGCACGGAGTAGTCGATCGAGAAGTTGTTCTCCCGGTCGATGTAGTCGGCGATCAACGCCGTCTGGGTCTGCCGGAACTCGTGGCCGAGCATGAAGCGCGAGCGCCAGTTGAGCGTGGCGAAGTGGAGATGCGCCAGCAGGGCGGCGACGAACAGCACGAGCAGGAACACGTGCTCTCGGCGGTCGGTGGACGAGGCGGGCGGGGTCATGCCGGAGGCGGGGCGCGGGGCGGGCGAGAAGGGGGCGCGGGGCTACTGGACG
>JAEXPL010000440.1 GCA_023446865.1 Verrucomicrobiota bacterium
AACCCCAACCCCGCCGACCATGAACGCACTTCCGCTTTCTCTGCACCGCAGCACCCGCGCCCTCGCCTGCGTCGGACTCGCGGCCACCGCCAGCCAGCTCACCGCGGCCGAGCCCACGACCGACTCCGATCCGTTCGCAGCCTTCCCGGGCTATATCATCGTCTCGGGCTTCGTGCCGGACGCCTCCGGCAATGACGCGGCCTACGCCCGCCGCGCCCAGACTGATTCCAAGGGCGCCGTTGGCATCGAGGCCTTCCATATCGAGACAGACATCGATCCGAAGACCAACTTCGTCTTCGACGGTCACGCCCTCTACGGCTCCAACGACTACCTCGCCAAGTTCACCGTTGCTAGGACCGACGTCGGCACGTTCGAGCTCGGCTACAAGAACTTCGCGACCTTCTACGACGGCATCGGCGGGTTCTTCCCGCTCAACTCGTATTGGGAACCGCTCACCAAGGAACAACTGCACACCGACCGCGGCTCGATCTGGGCCGACGCCAAGATCACGCTGCCCAATGCGCCCGTCCTGCACCTCCGCGTCAGCGAGGAGCGCCGGACCGGTCAGAAGGACTCCACGATTTGGGGCGACACCGACTTCACCGGCGTCCCGATCTGGAGTCAGAGCAGCCTGAATCCGTATTCGTCCAACCGAAAGCTGGTCCCCTCCTACCTCGATCTCGACGAACGTCTTCGCACCTACGAGGCCACGCTCTCCCACACGGTCGGCAAAACGTCGTTCGAGCTCAGCATCGTGCGCTCCGAGACCGACAACAACGACATCCGCTGGCTGAACCGCTACCCCGGCGAGATCAAGCCGTATCCGGCGATCCCGTCCACCCCCGCCACGATCGTCCCCCCCGAGAAGGCGAACAATGAGATCCGGGGCTTCGACCGGCAATTGGTGAACGCCACGACGACCATCTACAGCGGCAAGTTCGAGACCGCCCTCAGCGACAAGCTCTCCGTCTTCGGAGGCCTCAGCTATCAGGACTACTCCGCCGATGTCGGCGCGGCCCGCGAGATGACCGTCGATATCATGACCGGCGGCGGCAAGGTCAGCAGCGTTGGCGGTTTCAGCCCGGGCTCCGGCACCAGTGGTCCCGGCCGTCCGCCCTATTCCTACCGCATGACGGATGGATCGACCTCTCAGGAAGTCCTCTCCGGCAACGTCGGCGTGAAGCTTGAACCCGCCAAGAACCTCTTCGTCACTCTCGCGCTCAAGGGCGAGAAGACCGACACCGAAGGCCACAACACGGTCAACTTCATCAATACCAAGGTCGTCCTCGCCTCCGGAGCCACCACGAGTGTTCCGGTCACGGTCCCCAACGTCAGCGAGCTGAGCGAGACCGCGTGGACTCCTGAACTCGATGTGCGCTACACCGGCATCAAGAACCTGAGCCTCTACGGCAACTTCGACTACCGCCATACCTCGGGCGACGAAAGCACCAGCAACGGCTCCATGACCTCCTCCGGCACTGGCGCCAATGGCACTTGGGTGGCCGGCACGCCGGTCGTCGCCGAGGACAACACCGGCGAAAACCACGGGCACTACAAGGTCGGCTTCAACTGGAACGCCTGCAACGCGGCCACCCTCCGCGCCGAGGTCTTCTATCGCGACCACAAGAACTCGTTCACCGACATGGCCAACAGCGTCGACGGCTTCGTGCTCGGCTACCGGTACCACGGCGTCCGCCTCACCGGCATCGTCAAGCCGCTGCCCGGCGTCACGCTGACCACCCGGTATGTGGCCCAGATCGGCAAGGCCGACGTCGCGGTGGACAGCGCCGAATCCTACGACTCGATGGATTCGCGCAACCACCAGCTCGGCGGGACGCTCGATTGGGCGCCGGCCAAGCAGATCTACTTCCAGGTCAACGGGAACCTTGTCTTCTCCACCATCGAGACCGCCTATCCCCGCGCTGGCCGCTCGGCCAACGACGTCCTCCGCAACGCCGACAACAACTACTGGACCGGTAGCTTCATCGCCGGCGTCGCCGCCGGAGCAAAGACCAATGTCGAACTCCAGGCATCCATGTACCGCGCCAAGAACTATCAACCGGCGATGGTCGTCAGCGTTCCCTACGGCGCCGAAGTACGCGATTCCTCGATCGTCCTCGCCGTGAAGCACCGCTTCACCGAGAAGATCCGCGGCACGGTCAAGGTTGGTTATTTCGAGCAGGACAACACCACCACCGGCGGCTTCACCAACTTCCATGGCCCGATGGCCTACTTCTCCATCGAGCACGCGCTCTGACGTGACCGGTGTGGAACCCGCCCCCGCTCCAAACGTCTCACCCAACACCATGAAACTCGTCACCACCGTTCTACTCGCCTCCGTCTCCCTCGCCCTAGTCTCCACCGCCGGTGCGGCCACCGCCAAGGAGAACTGGGACCTCCATTGCGCCAAGTGCCACGCCGCCGACGGTTCCGGCACCACCAAGGTTGGCCAACGCCTCAAGCTCAAGGATTACACCAAGGCCGACAACCAGGCCGCCTTCACCGACGCCCAGGCTCTCGACGCCATCAAGGACGGCGTGAAGGACGCCGCCGGCAAGTTCACGATGAATCCCTACAGCGAGAAGCTCTCGGCCGAGGAGATGCAGGCCCTCGTCCCCTTCGTACGCAGCCTGAAGAAGTAAGGTCCGTTTCCGGACCACGCTGTTGTCTCCCGCGGCCCGCCGTCACCGGCGGGCCGCTGCGTTTTCCGCACCGACCGCCGTGCCGAAGCAAGCGATTGCACCACACCTTTTCAGTCAAGCCGCCGCCCGCCCAGCCGATTGAACCTCCGGCACCGCCGCGCACCGCCTCGCGTCGTCGCCGCACCGCACCATGCAGCCATCCACCGCCTCCGCCAAACAGGGCATCCTCCTCGAGTCCGGGACCAACGAGGTCGAGTTCATCGAGTTCTTCCTCGCCGGCGAAAGCTACGGCGTGAACGTATCCAAGGTTCAGCGCGTCATCGCCCTCAGCAACTGCCACATCACCCGCCTCGCCCAAGCCCCGCACGGCGTCGAGGGTGTGATCCATGTGCAGGACAAGCCCGTCCTCCTCGTCAATCTCCACACCGCCCTCGCCATTCCCGGCGGCGCCGCCGACAACGATCGGCAGCTCGTGATGGTCACCCGCTTCAACAAGCGCACCACCGCGTTCCTCATCGACGGCATCTCGAAGATCCACCGCACCTCCTGGGCCGACTTCGAGCCGATGAATACCTCCCTCGCTGGCGAAGGCGCCGGCTACACCACTGGCTCCATCCGCATCGGCGAGCGCATCATCCTCGTCCTCGACCTCGAGCGTCTGATGCTCGATTTCACCCCGGCCGATGAGCGCCCCAGCGCCGTGCCTCCCGCTGACGAGAAAACCCGCCGCAGCCGCGAAAACGTGAAGATCGTCTACGCCGAGGACTCCAAGATGGTCCGTCGTTTCACCCTCGATGTCCTCCACGGTGCCGGTTTTACCAACATCGCCGTCTTCGAAAACGGCCTCGAGGCCGACCAACACCTCGCCGCGCTCCGTCAGCAGGCCGCGACCGAACACCACCCGATCAGCGACTACGTCGACCTTATCATCACCGACATCGAAATGCCGAAGATGGATGGCCTCACGCTGTGCCGGAATGTGAAGGCCTCGGGTGGCGACCATATCCCCGCCGTCGTCGTCTACTCCTCGCTCATCAACGAGGAGATGTCGCGAAAATGCGTTTCCGTCGGAGCCGACGCCCAGCTCAGCAAGCCGCACGGCGAGGAAATCATCGCCATCGTCGACAAACTCTGCGGCTGCGCCGCCGCGTAGAGCCGGCTTCACGCGCCTCCCTCCGCCGGAGGCCGGCCGCTCGCCGATCCGCCCCGCCCTGAGGACGGCCGAAGGGCACGCGCCCCCGCCCTCCGCCCGCCACCAGACGCCAAAGTACTCAGCGCAGCGTCGCGGGCCGATCACTCGTCTGGGCGCCACCATTCATCGCAAAACCCGCTTGGCGCTTTTCCCCGGTCTCGCGTATGGTCCGCCCCGCCGCCGCTACCCGCGCGCGCTCTGCTCACTCACGCACCTCCGCGATGCCCGCTCTCACCGTCAATCTCGACCTCGTCCGCAAGTACGCCAAACCCGGCCCGCGGTACACCTCGTATCCCACTGCGCCGCAGTTCACCGAGACGTTCGACCGCGACCGCCTCGCCCGAGAGATCGACGCCCACAACCGCTCCGCTCGTCCGCTCTCGCTGTACCTGCACATTCCGTTCTGCGAGACGCTCTGCTGGTTCTGCGGCTGCACCCAGATCACCACCCACGACCACGGCAAGTCTGCGCCGTACCTCGATCGCCTCATCCGCGAGATTGAACTCGCCGCCGCCCCGCTCAACCCCGCCCGCCGCGTCGTCCAGCTCCACTTCGGCGGCGGAACGCCCAACTTCCTCTCGCCCGACGAAATCCGCCGCCTCGGCGCGGTGCTGCGCTCGCGTTTCACCTTCGCGCCCGACGCCGAAATCGGCGTCGAGTTCGACCCGCGCCGCCTCACGCGCGACCACGTGGCCGCCTTCCGCGAACTCGGCGGCAACCGCGCCTCGCTCGGCATCCAGGATTTTGATCCCAAGGTGCAGGAGGCCGTCCATCGCATCCAACCCGAGGACCTCGTCCGCCAGGCCATCGCGTGGCTGCGCGAGACCGGCTTCGAGTCGCTCAACCTCGACCTGATCTACGGCCTCCCCTACCAGACGCCCGCCAGTTTCGCCGACACCCTCGAGCGCGCCATCGCCCTCGGCGGCGATCGGTTCGCCATCTTCAACTACGCGCATGTCCCGTGGATGCGCCCCGGCCAGAAGGTCATCCCCGAGTCCGCCCTCCCCTCGCCCGAGCAGAAGCTCCAGATCCTCAAGGCCACCGTCGAGACGCTCACCGCGCGCGACTGGGCCTACATCGGCATGGATCACTTCGCCCGCACCACCGACGAGCTCGCCGTCGCCCAGGCCGCCGGCACCCTGCAGCGCAACTTCCAAGGCTATAGCACGCGCGGCGGCGCCGACATCCTCGCCTTCGGCATGTCGGCCATCTCGCAGACCGACACCCACTACCGGCAGAACCTCAAGGTGCTCCCGCACTACTACGCCGCGGTGGACCGCGGCGAGGCACCGATCACGAAGGCCTTCTTCCTCAGCGAGGACGACCGCATCCGGCGCGACGTCATCATGCGCCTCATGTGCGACCTGAAGCTCGACTACCCCAAGCTCTCCGCGAGCCTCGGCATCGACTTCACCCGCTACTTCGCCGACGCCCTCGCCTCCCTCGCGGAAGCCGAGGCCGACGGCCTGATCGAGCGCCACCCCGACCGTCTCCAAGTGACGGACGCCGGCCGCCTCCTCATCCGCAACCTCGCGATGCCCTTCGACGCCTACCTCACCAAGAAGTCCGCCCGCTTCTCGCAGACGGTGTGAAGGCCCAAACAAACCCTTACCCTCGCCAGCTGGCGTTTTAGGTTTCCTGCGACACTCATGAAGCCGTCCGCCAAGCTGCACCTCATGTGCGCGGTCTATTGCACGACCCTCGCCGCCCTGAACTGGTCTCACTCGATCGAGTACTCGCGCGCCGTGGGCCCCTATCGTGAGACGAACGCCCCGGTTGGGCTCGCCCTCCTGCTGGCCGGAAGCATCGCCCTGGTGCTGGCCGTCCGCTGCCTCCGCGCCGCCAAGCGTCGGCTCGAGAGCGGGCGCCGCGTCGCCGCCGGCGGGTGGATCCCGAGCAAGAGTGTGCTCCTGTACGCGCTGCCATTGCTCTTCAGCCACACAACCACGTCGACTTGGGTCGAGGCGGACGGGACGCGCGCGGTCGCCAACGGAGGATTTGGGCACGCGCTCTCCCCGTGGGTGTTCCTGGTCGCCGAGGCCGGCATGATCCTCTTCCAGTTGCACGCGAAACTCGCCACCGACGGAGCCCCGACTGCCGCTGCGACGCGGCCCGAGGCCGCCTAAGGTCGTACTTCCCCGCCGCCGCGAGACAGCTTCGCGAAGCTGGCGTCGCCGACTTCGAGCCCTCCACGAAGAACCCGATCCGGTTGGCTGTGGCCGAGGAGAAGCTGACGCGCCACTACGGCGTGGGTTGCCTCCCCAAGCCCACCCTTGCCCTAAGTCCGCCGCCAGCTACCGTGCCGCCATGCCGCTCTCCAATGTCTATCTCGCCGAAGAGGCTCTTTCGCTTCCCGCCGCCGAGCGCGAGACGTTGGCCCGCCTGCTCCTCGCCAGCGTCTCGCCCGACAGCCGCAGCGATGAAGAGATCCGGGCCGAGCTGAAGTCGCGACTAGCCAAGCTGAAATCGGGCGAGGATGCCGGTCTGACGTTCGCGGAAGTCTTCGGCGAGAAGGCATGAAGGTCGTTTTCAGCACCCTCTTCCGCGAGGAACTGCGCACCGTCACCGACTACTATGCGGCCATCAGCCCGCGGCTGGGTGAAGACTTCAATGCCCGCGTAAAAGCGGCTGTCCGCACAACCCTTCTCTGGCAGGGCGGCGACCACGTCGGTCCCCACGGATTCCCCTGCCGCCAGTGCCGCCCGTTCCCGTACCTGCTCTACTACGAGATTGAAGGCGACGTGCTCTATATCCTGGGACTCGTTCACGAGCGCCGCCGCCCCGACTATTTGAAACGCCAGCTTGGCCTCTAGCCAAACTCGGGGTTTCTCTCTCCCCATGAAACGCCTCGCCATCGTCGGCGCCGGAATCACCGGCCTCACCGCGGCCCGCGAACTCGCCGCCGCGGGCCACGCCGTGACCGTGTTCGAGGCGTCCGATCGCGTCGGCGGCGCGATCCGCACGATCCAGCGCGACGACTGGCTTGTCGAAGCCGGGCCCAATACTGCGCTCCTGCGCGACGCCTCGCTCGACCCGCTCCTCCAGCGCGCCGGCCTGGGTCCGCAGCTCCAGATCGCCAACCCCGCCGCCGCGAAACGGTTCATCGTGCGCCACGGCCGCCCCATTCCCCTGCCCTCCGGCGCCCTCGGCGCCATCACGACTCCGCTCTTCAACTTCCGCGGCAAGCTGCGCGTCCTCGCCGAACCGTTCATCCGCCAGAACCGCGACAACCCCGACGAGACCCTCGCCGCCTTCGCACGCCGCCGCGTCGGCCAGGAGTTCCTCGACTACGCCGTCAACCCGTTCATCGGCGGCGTCTACGCCTGTGCGCCCGAGGAACTCTGCGTGCGCCACGCCCTGCCGCGCCTCTGGCGGCTCGAGCAGAACCACGGCTCGCTCGTCCGCGGCACCATCGCCCTGATG
>JAEXPL010000177.1 GCA_023446865.1 Verrucomicrobiota bacterium
TTCCTCTTCCTCGTGCCGGCCGTCGGCATGCGCCTCTGGGCCGAGGAACGCCGCGGCGGTACCATCGAGCTGCTCTTCACGTTGCCGCTCACGCCGGTGCAGGCGGTGATCGGCAAGTTTCTCGCCGGCTGGTTGTTCCTCTCGCTCGCGATTGTGCTGACCTTCCCGCTCGCGCTCACGGTCGCCTTCCTCGGTTCGCCCGATTGGGGCGTGATCGTCGGCAGCTACCTCGGCAGCATCCTGCTGGCCGGCGTCTGCCTCGCGATCACGTCGCTGATGTCGGCGCTCACCAAGAGCCAGGTCATCGCCTTCGTGCTCGGCGTGGTGGTGTGCTTCGGCTTCGTGCTGGTCGGCTACAGCCTGTTCTCCGATCTGCTCTCGAGCTTCCTGCCGGTGCCGGTGGTGAGCGCGATCGCGAACTTCGGTTTCATCCCGCACTACGACACGATCATGCGCGGCCTCGTGGATCTGCGCAGCGTGGTCTACTTCCTCTCGCTCACCGGCTTCGCGTTGTTCCTCAACGTCGTCGCCCTCGAACGCTGAACCCCTTCCCCGTATTTCCGCCATGAAGTTCGGAAAGAAAACCCTCGCGGTCGTCCTGCTCGTCGCCGCGCTCGTCCTGATCAACTACCTCGCTTCCGCGGCGCGCCTGCGCGTCGACCTCACCGCGGAACAAACCTACACGCTTTCGCCTGGCACCCGCGCGCTGCTGGCGAAGGTCGAGGAGCCCATCACGCTCCAGTTCTACTTCACCCGCTCGCTGCGCGACAACCCGCGCGTCTCCTACATCAAGAACTACGCGACCCGCGTCGAGGAGCTGCTCCGGCAGTACGTCGCGGCCTCCGGTGGCAAGCTCAAGCTGGTCGTCATCGACCCGAAGCCCGACACGCCCGAGGAGGAGGCGGCCACCCGCGCCCGCGTCACCGGGCAGCCGCTGGGCGATGGCGAGAAGCTCTTCTTCGGCCTCGTGGCCACGCAGGCCGACCAGGAGAAGACGATCGAGTTCTTCTCCCCGCAGCGGGAGCCGTTCCTCGAGTTCGATATCTCCAAGCTGATCCACACCGTGCAGCTGGTCTCCAAGCCGAAGCTTGGCCTGGTCACCAGCCTGCCGCTCCGGGCGCCCGCCTTCAACATGCCGGGCATGCCGCGGCAGCAGCAGGGCCAGGTCGTCGCCGCGGAATGGGAACAGAGCTTCGAGATCGTCGAGGTGCAGGCGACCGCCACCGAGCTCCCGGCCGGTCTCGACGCGCTCGCGGTGATCCACCCGCAGGGCGTCTCCGAGCAGCTGCAGTTCGCGATCGACCAGTTCGTGCTCGGCGGCAAGCCGCTCTTCCTCGCGGTCGATCCCTCCTCGCGCCACTTCGCGACCCAGGGCCGCCAGATGTCGATGTACGGCCAGCCCGCGCAGAACATCTCCTCCGACCTTCCGCGGCTGCTCGCGGCGTGGGGCGTCGCCTTCGACACCAAGCGCGTTGTGGGCGACCTCGACCGCGCGTACCTCGTGCAGACGCAGAACGGCACCGCCAGCTTCCCGGCGTGGCTCGACATCGGGCCGGAGAACCTCAGCCGCGACTTCCTCCCGGCCAGCGATCTCACCAGCCTGCTCTTTCTCGAGGCCGGCGGTTTCACGCTCACGCCGCCGACCGGGCTTGAGGCGCTGCCGGTCGTCCAAACCGGCACGCGCAGCGGCGAGATCGACGCCATGCTCATGCAGTTCGGCCAGGCCGCCGAGGTTTGCCGCCAGGTGAAACCCGACGGCAAGAAGCGCACGGTCGCGGCCCTCCTGCGCGGCACCTTCAAGACCGCGTTCCCCGAGGGCGCGCCGAAAGCCGCCGCCCCGGCCAAACCCGACGATGCCGCCGCCCCGAAGCCCGCGGAGTCCACGCCGGAGGTCGCCGCGCTCAAGGAGTCGAAGCAGCCCGGCACCGTCTTCCTCGTGGGCGACACCGACTGGCTGCTCGACGAGGCCTCGCTCGACCCGCGCTACCTGCGCGCCGGCATCGCGTATCCGATCAACGGAAACCTCTCCTTCGCCACCAACGCCCTCGAGTTCCTCGGCGGCAGCCGCGACCTGATCAGCCTCCGCGGCAAGGGCACCTCGCAGCGTCCCTTCGAGGTCATCCGCCGCATGGAGCTCGCCGCGCAGGCCGACTACCAGGACCGCCTCGACGAGCTCGAGGGCCGGCTCCAGGGCGTGCAGCAACGCCTCACGCAGCTCCTGCAGAACCAGAAGGACCAGACCCGTCTCGTCGCCACGCCCGAGATGCAGAAGGAGATCGAGCAGTTCCGGGTCGAGGAGGCGCGCATGAAGACCGAACGCCGCGCGATCCGGCAGACGCTGCGCGAGGGCATCGAGCGTCTCCAAAATACGCTCATCGCGCTCAACCTCATCGCCATTCCGGGCCTCGTCGCCGTCGGCGGCGTGTGGTTCTTCCCGCGCCGCACCAAGCGCCAACGCGACTGACCGCCTGTAGGCCAGGTCGCCGACCTGGCCGCTCCCCTCAATCCCTCTTCGTTTTGTCTCCCATGAAGCTCAAGCCTCTCGCTCTCATCGTCGCCCTGCTCGCCGTGGCCGCCGGTCTGGTGTACTGGCGCAGCAGCACTCCGGTGAAAGACCCCTCGGCCGACCCGCGCGTTGGCCAGGCGCTCGTCCCGGTCGACACCTTGAACGCGATCCGCGGCGTCCGCCTCGTCTCCGGCGGGCAGACCGTCGTCCTCGCCGCCGACAAGGACGGCCAGCGCTGGACCGTGCCGGACTACTTCGCGCTCCCGGCCGACTTCGACAAGCTCGTCTCCCTCGTCAACTCGCTGCGCGACGCCAAGGTCGTCCGCTTCGTCACCGCCCAGCCCGAACGCCTCGAGCGGCTCGGCTTCACCGGCGACCTCATCGAGCTGCGCGACGCCGACGCGAAGCCGCTGCTCACGATCAACCTCGGCAAGAACAACGAGAGCGGCGGCCGCTTCGTCCGCCTCGGTGACGAGAAGAAGGCGTACCTCGTCGAGCTCAACACCTGGCTCGACGCCGTCGCCAAGAACTGGGCGCGCAGCCAGCTGCTCGACGTGAAGCCCGAGGCGATCGCGAGCGTCGAGTGCCGCTTCGCCGACGGCTCCGCCGTCGTCGCCAAGCGCAACGCCGACGGCACCGCGTGGACCGCCGACAGCCTGCCTGAGGGCAAGGAGCTGAAGACCGCCGTGATCGATTCCCTCGTCTCGCAGCTCACCGCGCTTCGTTTCACCGAGACCGCCGAACCGACCGCGCCCGATGCCGTGGCGGCCCGCGAGCACGCGCAGACCGTCGTCGTCACGACCAAGGAAGGCACCAGCTACAC
>JAEXPL010000181.1 GCA_023446865.1 Verrucomicrobiota bacterium
ACTACCGACCTCGCCGTCAAAGCCGGCCAAGCCGCCCTCGCCGACGCCAACCTCACCCCGGCCGACATCGACCTGCTCATCATCGCGACCTGCACGCCCGACGCGCCACTGCCCTCCACCGCGACGCTCACCCAGCACAAGCTCGGTCTCGGCGCCTGCGCCTGCCTCGATCTCGCCGCCGCCTGCAGCGGCTTCCGCTATTCCCTCGAGGTGGCGGACGCGATGCTCCGTTCCGGCCGCTACCGCCGCGCCCTCGTCATCGGCGCCGAGAAGCTCACCTCCCTCACCGACTACCAGGATCGCACCACCTGCATTCTCTTCGGCGACGGCGCCGGGGCGGTCGTGCTCGGGCTCCAGCCCGGCGCAGGCCATGGCATCATCGGCACCAAACTCTACGCCGACGGCAGCGCCAGCGACCTGATCAAGGTCATCTCCGGCGGATCCCGCAGCCCCGCGAGCGCCGAGACCGTCGCCAAGCGCGAACACTTCATCCAGATGCGCGGCAAGGAAGTGTTCAAACTCGCCGTCACCGCGATGCAGGACGCCGCCGTTGAACTTCTGGAAAAGAACGGTGTCGCACCCGACCAAGTGAAGCTCCTCATCTCCCACCAAGCCAACCAGCGTATCATCGACGCCATCGCGCAGCGCATGAAACTGCCCGCCGAGCGCGTCTTCATGAACCTGGAACGCTACGGCAACACCTCCGCCGCCTCGATCCCGATCGCCCTCAACGAAGCGCGCCGCGCCGGCCGCATCGTCGCCGGCGACTACGTGCTCTTCGTCGCGTTCGGCGCCGGCTTGACGTGGGCATCCGCCCTGATTCGCTGGGTCTAATTTTATGCGCCACTCGCGCCTGCTCCGAACCCTCGGGTTGCTCCTGATCACCCTCCTCGTCCCGGTGTGGCTCCACGCCGGACTCGTCTGGACCCCCAGCACCGGCTGGCAGGTCGAAGGCGGGGCGATCGCCGCCGCCTCCGGGGAACAAGGACGCAATGCCCTCGACCTCATGAACCGCGCCCGCAGCGCGGAAGAGAACGGCAGCTACCGCCGCGCCCTGCGCCTCTACAAACGCGTCGCCCGCGACTACGGCAAGTCGATCTACGGTCCCGAAGCCTACTACCGTTCGGCCCAGATCCGCCTGGCCCAACGCGACTACCGCCGGGCCTTCGAAGCCTACCAGCAGATCGTCGGCCTCTACCCCAACTACGAGAAGTTCAACGAGGTCATCGCCGAGCAATACCGCATCGCCTCCGCCATCGCCGACGGCGCCCGCCGCCGCTGGCTGTGGGGCCTGCTCCCGGGCTTCCCCAAGCGGGAAGGCGCCATCATGTATTTCGAGTACGTCGTGGCCAACGCCCCGTACAGCGACTACGCCCCGCTCGCCCTCATGCGGATTGCGCAGCTGCACAAACGCTTCCGCAACAAGGTCGAGGCGATCGACGCCCTCGACCGCATGATCAACTTCTACCCGAACAGTATCCTCACCCCCGACGCCTACCTCCGCATGGCCGACGTGCACGCCTCGCTCGTCGACGGGCCCGAGTACGACCAGTTCTCCGCCAAGGAATCCTCCACCTACTATCAGGATTACCTCATCCTCTTCCCCAAGGACCCGAACGTCGGCAAGGCCGAGAAGGGCCTCGACGCGATGAAGACCGAGTTCGCGATGAGCAAGATGAAGCTGGCCGAGTTCTACCACTACAAGCGCCACAACTACATCGCCGCGAAAATCTTCTACAACGAGGCCATCACCGCCTATCCCGACTCCCCGGTCGCCCACAAGGCCCGCGAGCGCCTCGACAAGATCGCCCCGAAGCTGGCCGAGCAGGAAGCTGCCGCCGCCGCCCGCGCCAACAAGATCGAGCCGCCAAAGCCCAAGAAGAAGAAGGTCCTGTGGCTGTTCTGAGCCGCATTTCCCGTCCCGGCTCCATGCGCCGCTTCGTCCGCCATCTTCTCGCCTTGGCCGCCTGTGCCGGCCTGACCGCCTGCTCGCACTACCACCTCGGCGCCCCCGGGCGCCCGGTCGCCCAGTCGCTCTTCGTCGTTCCAGCGACCAACGCCTCCTTCGCCCCGCAGGCTGCGCCGCTCGTGACCGAAGCCGTCCGCCTCGCCCTTTCCCGCGACGGCCGGATCTCGCTCGCCAGTTCTCCCGCCGCTGCGGAGGCCCGCCTGGAGATCCGGTTGGTGAGCTTCGAACGCGACGTGCTCGCCGCCCGCCGCGACGACACCGCCCTCGCCCGCAAGTTCGCCGTCAAACTCACCGCCGAGGTCACCGTCGTCGACAGCCACGACAAGATCCTCGTCGACCGCCGCACGATCACCGCCACCCGCGATGTCTTCGTCGACAGCGGGCTCCAGCCGGCCGAGTACCAGACGATGCCGCTCCTCGCCGAGGCCCTCGCCGCCGAGATCGCCCACACCGTGCTCGACACGTGGTGACACCGCCCGCCGTGGCCATGCCCGCCCCCCTCCTCGCGCCCTCGCTGCTCGCCGGCGACCACGCCACCCTCGCCGGAAGCGCGGCCGAAGCCGCCGCCGCCGGCGCCCGCTGGCTGCACCTCGACATCATGGACGGGCACTTCGTGCCCAACCTCACCTTCGGTCCCGGCACCGCCGCTGCGCTCCGCAAGCACACCTCGCTCTTCCTCGACACCCACCTGATGCTCGACAACCCAGGCGACTACGTGGAGCCCTTCGCCCGCGCCGGCAGCGATCTCATCAGCATCCACATCGAGCCCGCCTACGACCACGCCGCGGTCCTCGCGCGCATCCGCGCCCTGGGCAAACAAAACGGGATCGTGCTCAATCCCGGCACCCCGGTCTCCGCCATCGAACCGCTGCTCGGCCAGGTCGATCTCGTGCTCCTCATGACGGTCCAGCCCGGTTTCGGCGGCCAGTCGTTCCGCCCCGACGGCCTCCCGAAGATCGAGCAGGTCGCCCGCTGGCGCCGAGAACGCGGCCTCGCCTTCCGCATCGAAGTCGACGGCGGCGTCGACGCCGCGACCGCCCCACTCTGCCGCGCCGCGGGCGCCGACACGTTCGTCGCCGGCACGGCCTTCTTCCGCGCCACCGACCGCGTCGCCTTCCGTCGCTCGATCGAGGGCTGACCCACCGTCTGGCAGCGGCCGGCTCCGCGGGCGCCATCTCCGCGCCTCGCGTGATTTCCCGCTTCCGGCTTTCCCTCCAACTTCCAGCCGCTAGCCTGCCCCGCCATGGAACACTACGACTTCCACAAGGAGTTCCGCGCCATCTACGACAAGGCCGCGAAGCAGTTCGCCGCCGGCAAGCGCAACCCCGAAGACTTTTTCTCCAAGCACGAACTCGCCTTCCTCGCCGCCATCGGCTCCCGCGCCCAGGACCTCTACGACTACGCCGAGGATGCCGCGAACTATGGCGAACCCGACTTCGACACCGCCCTGCTCGTGCAGGCCGTGCGCCGCAGCTACTTCCAGCTCGTCCAGAAGGGCGAGCCCTCGAAGGTCGTGCTCGACGAGACCGCACTTCCCGCCAAGACCGCCGCCGTGCGCGGCGTCGAGTGGCTCCCGCGATTGATCCCGAAGTCGCGCGCCAAGCTGCGCGGCGAACTCCCGCTCTCGCTCATGTACGGTTGCGGTGGCGACCGGCGCTTCTTCAAGCAGCACGACATCCACCCGGCGGAGTTTCTCCAGGTGGTCTGGCACGCGGGCGACAACGACAAGGCGATCGTCGACTGGGTCTTGAAACGCGCGAAGCTCTGAACCTGCCCGGCAGCCCGACCGCCGAAGCCCGCCGGTTCGCGCAGCCTCACCGCGCGCCCTGTGCCCGTGTCTGCCGGATCCGCGTCCATCGCGTTGCCGCGAGACGCAGTTGGTCGGCCGAATCCTGTTGGGCCTCGCGCAGCGCCGCCACCTGCACCGGTGTCAGAAAAGCGGATGCCTGCCGGAGCGCGGCCGCATCGTGCGCCGCCGCGTTGTCGAGCACCGTCTGGACCTGCTCGGGGGTCGCATCGCGCCCGAACAGCGCCGCCATTCGCCCGCCGCCATTCCGCGGTCCGTCCATCCCGCCGGGTCCGCCCGGGCTCTCTCCTGTGCCGTTCTGCGCGAGTACGGCGATCAATTGCTCCTGTTGGGCGGCCGAGAGCGGCACCCCGGCATACCCAAGCTGGACGGCCAGATTCTCGACCGTCGCCCGCTGGCCCAGGGTGCTGTCGAATGATTGATACTGCGCGAAGCCACCGTCCCCGAGCAACGCGCGGATCGCCTGGTCCGACTCCTCGTCGCTCTGCCGGACAAGCGCCTGCGCCTCACCCCGGTCGAGTTCCTGGCGCCACGCCATGGTTTGCGCCTCGAACCGCGAGATCTGTTTCTCGGCAATGAGCGCCTCAAGCTGCCTCGCCTGGTCCGGCGCGAGGCCGAGCTGGGCGATGAGCGCCGTGTAGCGCACCGCGACCTGCCGCTGCCGCTGTTTCAACAACAGCGGCGCAATCTCCGGGTCGCTGGCGAGATCGGCCCACGCGCCGCGCCGGCCGCCGCCCGGTTGCGGTGGGCGTTCGGCCTCCGGCGGTTGCCCCGGATCAGGCGGCGCCTCCCCCGGCCGTACCTCACGTGTGTCCGGCGGCATCCGCTCCGCCTGCTTCGTCAGCTCGGCGGTACGCCGCTCACTCCCGCCCAGACGTGCGCGGATTGCCCGCAACTCTGCGTGTTCGTGCCATGCCAAACCGATCGCGCCACAAGCGATCAACGCGCAGATCACTGTCAAGGAAGCAGGGGGCCGTTGCATCGTAGCCAAGACGACAACGCGTCCCGCAAGTTACGCCGTGCGGTAAACGCACCGCCGTAAATCGCTCCAGTGCCAAGACCCGCACGGCGTTGCGGCGGCCCTCTTCCCAGCATACACTACCGGCGGTCCGCCAGGCCCAACTCCAACCCCTACCCGCCATGGAAACGCACCCTTCCATCGAAAAGGCGAAGTCCTATCTCGACATCCAGCTCGGCCGCCCGCTCGCCGAACGCCACACCGCCATCGGTCCCTTCATCACCCTCTCCCGTGAATCCGGCACCGGCGGCTCCGTGCTCGCCGACGAGATCGCCCGCCGGCTCAACCGCCTGCTCCACGTCGACCAGCCTGCATGGACAATCTTCAACCGCGATCTCGTGGCGCGCATGCTCGAGGACAACCACCTTTCGACCTCCTTTGCCCGCTTCCTGCCCGAGGACAAGATCTCCGAAATCGAGTCGTCGGTCGGCGAAATCGTCGGCCTGCATCCCAGCATCTGGACCATGGTCCACCAGACCAACAGTCTCATGCGCCGCCTCGCCACCATGGGCCACGCGATCGTCGTCGGCCGTGGCGCCAATTTCGCCACGGCCGGTTCTGCCCGCGGCCTCCATCTGCGTCTCGTCGGATCCTCGGACCTCCGGGCCCGCCGCACCAGTCAGCTCCGAGGCCTCTCCTACGAACAGGCCCTCGCCTTCAACCGGAAGACCGATCACGCCCGGCGCGACTACGTCCGCTCCTTCTTCGAGGCCGACATCGACGACCCCGCCGGCTACGACCTGGTGGTGAACATGGACCATTTCACCACCGAGTCTGCCGCCAACCTCGTGGTGGCGGCACTGCGCTCCCGCGGTTGGATCGAGACCGCGACGCCGGCCGAAGCCGTCGCCCCCAGTGCCTGACGCCAACGCCGTGCGCAGTCGTCTGCGCCACACGCGGCGATGCGGGCTCCGTCAGCGCCACTGGAAAGCGTAATACTCGGCCGGCTCCGTTCCCACGTTGTGGATATTGTGGGGCACGCCCGAGCCGAGGAAATAGAGGTCGCCCGCCGTGCCGCGCTGGGGCTGGCCGGCGATCGACATCTCCGTTTCGCCGCGGATCATGAGCACGATCTCGTCCGGGACGTGGGTGTGCGGCGCGTGCGTCGTCAGACCGGGGTTGAGCGTCGTCACATGCAGTTCGGACTCCGCGAACATCGCCGTCACGCGCTCGAACGGCTGGCGGCGGCCACCGACATCAGTCGTCGCATACCTCAGCTCCGTCCACTCGATGAGCCGCGAGCCGCCGCTGCGCCGACCGCGTTCGAGGTCGACGGGGTGTCGCGAGCGATAGCGCAGCTCGAAGAAGGTGACAGGCGACTCCGCCGGCGCCGCGAGCCGGCAGGCATCACCCGGCATCACCATCACCAGGCTACGCTCGCTGAGCGTGCGATGCTGGTTTCCCACCTGCGCGTCGAGCCGCCCGGCCTTCACGATGAACAGCCGTTCGAACCCATCGCTGCCGTCGCCCGCGTACGCCTGGCCCGCGCCAAGTGTCGTGGCCATGACCTCCATCACCTCAAGATCCAGTGCGCTCCCGCGACAGATCCGCCGCATCGTGGTCTTGCCGGCCTGCTCCACCGGAGCCGACTGCCAGGGGTAAACCTGTGAGGCCAGCGGCTGATCCTGGGCCGGCGAAACGACCAGGCCGAGGCACAGCAGGAACAGGGGGATGAGCAAACGGTGCATCGGGTCCAGTGGGCGGCAATTGGTCGAAGAGGGAATCCCAAGCTAGGTCCAAACGAAGAGGTAGACGCTCAGCCGGTTGGCGGCTCAAGCCCCGCCATCGGCTCGCACAACCAGGCGCGCGCCGCCGCCTCCGTGTCGAAGATCTCCATCTCCAGATTCGGGTTGCGGTTCAACAACTGGAAGACGCGCGCCATGTCCCGCACCACCGGAGTCTTCGCCACCAACGCCGCCCGCGTCGCTTGCGGGATGTGCAGATGCCGGCGTTGCTCCGAATGCTCGTAAACAGCGAGCGGCGGGAAGTCGCATCCGGTCACCGCGTCGTAGGTGTGGAGAAGCTGCGGGATGAAGCCGAGCTCGCGCACCAACTGCGGCATCAATTGCCCGATACGTCCCAAATCGGCTTGGGTCAGCACACCCGACCAGCGGATGTGCACGATTCGATCCTCAATGGCGTGCGTGAATGGCATGGTGCGTCGCGGATCCTCCCGGGCAGGACGATGATTCCCAGTCCCGGCCGTCCAGGCAAGCCCTTGTCCGGCCCGGTCGAGCTGCTCGTCGGCACCTCCTCCGCCGACCGCGACCTCACCCAGCGCGCCACGATCGCCGTCGCCCCCGTAGATGCCATGAGGCCGACAGGCGGGACGAGAACGTCCAACCTGTCGGCCCTATGCTTAATACAACGAACGCGAAGAAACTGATCGAACGCATCC
>JAEXPL010000184.1 GCA_023446865.1 Verrucomicrobiota bacterium
ACGCCTCGACGTTGATCAGACTCACGAAACTGGGCTGGACGGGACGATGGCCTCGCATGTTGCCACCATAGACCAAGTACGTGGCGCTTCGTTCAACCAATCTCGGGCTTTTTCAGCAGCCTGCTAGGTCTGTAGTGCGGAACGTTTGAGCGAAGCCATAGAGCGGAAGGAAGAATGCGAGTGGGATCGGCGCGCTGCGTGCCAACGCGGTGTATCGTTGTGTTAGTTTCTTCATGGAGGTTCCAGTGCAAGTTGGATGTGGTTGTGGTGCTGGGTGACTCGGATCGATATGCGGGTAGTTGGTTGCCGGATTTCAGAGGCTGACCGTGATGCCGCCGGCGGCGGTCTTCGGGTAGAAGGCCTTGAAGCGGCGCTTGGTCTGGTCGCGTTTGTCGCTCCACGGTTTCGTGGTGCCGGTCAGGTGGTTGAAGTGGAGCTCCAGCTTCGGGATACCGCGGGCGATGAGGGCGTCGATCACCTCGCGGTCGGGGTGGTTGAACTGGTCGCCGTTGGTGGAGACGAGGAAGCGCCGGCAGGAGACGAGGTCGTACAGGTCGGGCGAGTAGTTGCTGGCGCTGCCGTGGTGCGGGAGCTTGATGGCGTCGACGGCGAGCGGCTTGGCCTTCGTGGCGCCGAGCTTGCCGAGGGACTCGATGAGCGCGTCGGGGTGCGCGTCGCCGAGGCAGAGGCAGCGCTTGCCCGCGTACTCGGCGACGAAGGCGATGCTGCTGCCGTTGGCGACGGAGTTGTCGACCTTGCCGGGCTTGATCTCCTGGTAACCGCCCCCGAGCAGCCCTTTCGGGACGAGGCGGTTGGCCTCCTTCAGCCGCTCCAGCGCCTTCTCCAGATCGCCGGGGGCGAAGCCCGCCTTGGCGACCTCCTTCTTCCACTGCTTCTGGAGCTTCTCGAGTTTCTTCGGGGTGGGCGAGAGCAGCGTCAGGCGCATGCCGCCGGCGAGGGTGGCGACCGGTGGTGTGTCGGTGGCGACGACCAACGGGCCGCCGGCGAAGGGCGGGCTGCAATTCCAGCGCGGCTCGCCGATGTATTTCGCGATCAGGGCGCTGAGAAACTCGCCCTGCACGGCCCCGAGCAGGCCGGGTTTGGTCTCGAGGTGCCGCCAGCCGTTGAACCACACCTCGCGGAACGAGAGGTCGTTGCGGTGGGCGGCGACGAGACGCACGGCGCCTTCGATGTGGTCGCCATCCACGTGGGTGATGACGAGAAGCTCGATCTCGCGGTCGCCGGGTTTGAGCTGGGCGACACGCTGGTCGAGCGCCGGGTAGGCGCCGATCGGGCCGCCGTCGATGAGGATGCGGGAAGGTGCGGCGGAGTCGCCGTACTCGATCCAGAGCGAGTCACCGTGACGGGCGGGAAGCAGTTCGATGCGGAATGAGTTCTTCATTGGTGGACGGGTTGGTTGGCGGTCAGCGGGTCTTGATGAGCCAGTCCGCGTCGCCGAAGCCGGCGCCGCACAACGCCAGGCCGATGCCGGTACCGAGCGCTTGGCGACGCGCGGCGAGCAGCAGGTCGCCGAACGGGACCGGGGCGGCCCCGCGGCTGGCGGCGAGCTGGGTGGCGATGGCCTCGGCGACGGCGGAGGCGTGCGACCCGAGCACGCTCGCCACCGTGCCGACGACGATGCCGGCGCCGGCGCGACGAAACTGGCCGACGATGCTGTCGATCTCGGATTGCGGCACAGCGGTGTCGCAGCCGAGGAGGAGGACGAGCGGCGCGGCCGCCTCCTCGCCGGGGCGGACGTAGGGCGTGGAGATGAGCTGCGTCTTCAGCAGATCGCCGGCGATCTCGAGGCTGTATTCCGTGTCGCCGAACTGGTCGACCGACTCGGCGTGTGGCAGCACAATGAGGGCGTGCGGCTGTCGGGTCTGCACGAGTTGCAGCCAGTCCTGCCATGTCCGCGCGAAGCCGACGTCCATACAGAGCACGCTCCGGAGTTTTTGGTGGAGGCGCTTGGCCGTACCGGCCTTCTCCTGGTCGACGCGCTGGCTCGCGGCGAACAGCGCAGCGTTGGCGAGTTCGATGATGCGACGGCCCGCGAACGGTTCGGCCTGGAGCACGTAGTCGCCGGCGGGCACGTCGCCGAGCTTGTGGTACGCGTGGCGTTCGATCACGCGGCTCAGGCCCCAGAAACCGAATGGGCAGACGTGCTTGCTGGCGCCGCCGCCGGCCGAAGCATGGTCGGCGGCGGCGCAGCAGCGCGCGGAGCCCGGGTTCTGGAGCGCGGCGATCGCGTTGGGGCAGACCGTGGCGTCGGCCGCCGGCGGGTCGAATTCGTAGACGAACTCCGCCGGGAAGAACGCATCGGGGGTGAGCGTGACGATCTGGAGGTGGTTGCCGCTGCGCAGGCGGTTGCGGAGGGCGGCGTCCATCTGGTCGTCGACGAGGAAACGGCGCAGCGCGGTGCCCTTGTCGGCGAGGAAGCGGAACAGTTCGGCCACCGCCGGGCTGGCGAGGCCGCCGGCGTATTGGCGCGGGGCGTTGGCGACAGCGGAGAGGCAGCGGTTGATCGCGGTGATCTTGTTCGCGATCGAACCCATGCCGCGGAGCACCGCGCGGTTCTCGGCGAGGGCGAAGACCGCGGGCGCGCCGGAAGGCGTGGCGGCCACGGTGAGGCTGGCGGCGTACTCCGTGCGGCTGTCGAGGTCCTGCAACTGGGGGCGCACCACGCGTTCGACGTTCAGCGTGAGTTTGGCGGTGGGGGCTGGCTTCTTGCTCGTGGCGAGCACCTCGGCCTCGAGCAGCGCGGTTTGCAGCACGCGATTCTTGTGCGCGATGGCGATGCGCGCCTGGAACGGGCCGGCCTTGGCGGCAGTCGAGAACTTGAAGGTCGCCACCGTACTCGCACCGGCGCGGCCGATCTTCACCTCAGCGACGAGCGGCTGGGGAATGTGTGTCGGCTCGGAGAGCGTGATTGTGAGCGTGTGCCGGGCGGCGTCCTGCGGGAGCTGGTCGTCGGGGAAGGCCGTCTCCGCGCTCTGGGCCTCGGGCCCGAGCCAACCTGGCTCGGCGGGGCCGATGCGCAGCCGCGCCGTGTAGGCGGTGCGGACACGCAGGACGGCGCCGACTTTGGTGCGCCCCTGTTTGAGCTGCGCCTGGATGAAGCGCAGGTCCTTGGGCTCGGGCGTGGCGCCAGCGGAGGCCGTGGCACCGGTCTCGGGCGGAGGCTCGGCGCCGGCGGTCGGCGGCTCGGCGCTGACGGGCGGGGGGCGTGCCGAGCGCGAGGTGACGGCGCGGCAAATGGTCTCGGGCGGTGCGGCCTCCGGCGGCTTGGCGCGGACGTTGCGGGCCATCGCGAGGAGGAACTGCGGCGGTGGGATGGGGATGGGGCCGTTCGGTCGCTTGGCGTGTTTGAGGAGGCTCGCCGGCCGTTGCCAGCGCTCCATTGCCTCGGCGATCTGCCCGGCGATTGCAGAGGCGGCGCGCCGCTTCACGGCGATGGTCGCCACGACCGGGAACGTGCGCGGTGCGGT
>JAEXPL010000213.1 GCA_023446865.1 Verrucomicrobiota bacterium
AGCGAGGACTCGTCGTGGCCGGGCGGGACCTGGGACACGAGACGCAGGTCGATGAGGCGGTTGAGGGATTCGTTGAGGATCTGGGTCGGGACCCGGATCGCGCCGCTCAGGGCGGAGGCGGTGAACGGCGTGGCGCACTGCTTGAAGCGGCGGGCGATGAGAATGAGGACGAGCAGCGAGAGGCTCTCGCGACTGTGCTGGTTGAGGTCGTCCCACGCGGTGCGGGAGGAGCGGTAGTGGACATTCTGGACGGCGTAGGTGATCTGGCCGCCGAGCAGGACGATGACCCAGAAGATGAACATCCCGGCCATCAGGACCGGCAGAAGGCTGAGGGACCCGAAGAGGCTCTGGGAGCGCAGCACGCTCTTGAAATAGAAGAAGGCGAGGTAGTTGTTGGCGAAGAGCAGGACGACCACGCCGAAGGCGCCGATGAAGGACGGGAACCAGAGGACGTTGGTGTTCGGGATGAACCGGTAGAAACAGGTGAGGAGCACCACGAGAGAACCGAAGGCGACGAGCGGGCCGGACCAGCGCACCGCGGCGTGGAGTTCGGCGCCCCAAGGGACATTGGCGAAGAGCGCGGAGATCGTGGCGGCGGAAAGCAGCGAGAGCGCGGCGACGGTGAGCACGGCGCCAAGGGTGACGAGCGTCCAGTAGATCACGATCCGCAGAAACAGGGGACGCCCGCGATGCACGCCCCAGATGGTGTTGAACGACTCCTCGATCGAGATGAAGAGCTGGATCACGATCACGACCAGCATCAGCGCCCCGGCGACACCGAGAGTGCCGGAGCGGCTGCCCTCGATGAAGTTGTTGAGCAGGTCGACCAAGCGCTGGTTGACGATGACCTTGGTGTCGCTGCCGGCGGCGGCGGCCGATTGTTCGAGTTGGTCGATCTGCGGGGCGACGAACCGGATCGCCTCGTTAAGTTTGTCGACCACCGAGGTGGTGTTGGCGTTGTGCAGGACGGTGCCGGCGACCATCACGGCGATTGCGATGAGGGGGCCGATGCCGAGGAGCGAGCTGTAGCTCAAGGCGGCGGCGCGGCTGAGGAGCTTGATCTCACTCAGGCCGGTGAGTGTGATCGAGACGACCCGAAGAAAGGCATAGAAACGACCACGTATCGAGCGGTCGTCGTCGAGGGCCGCCTGCCAGATCCGTTGATGATAAACGGTGGCGCAGTCCCGCAGAAAGCGCGTGAGCCGGACCGGCATGGGAGGCAGGCGTGTCTAGATGAACACGCGGAAATAGGCCAAAGCCGCCATACCGCCGAGGCCGAGAAGCGCGGAGGGGATGAGGGGCGCCCAAGCCACGGAGAGGGTCATGAAATACATGCCGAGAGTCCCGGCGCCCACCGCGAGCATGAGCTGGTACTCGCCGGTGAGGAAGAACATGAAGCACAGGAGACCGACGGCGAAGAGCGCGCGGAAGCGGACGAACGGATAGAAATTCGTGGCGCCGAGGAAAAGCACGACAACGAAGAAGACGTCGAGCAGACCGAGAACGATGAACGGATCCGTGCCGATCCCGACCCAGTCGAGCGAGTAGACCACGTCGAGCTTGGGCATGAGCATGGCGAACATGCTCAGCAGGAGCGTGAAGATCAGCAGGTAGCGGGCGACGCCCGAGACGCGCTCGGCGCTGATCTTCGGGGCGATCTTGCCGCGGGTGTCGGAGGTGCGGCCCTCGGCGGCGGCGAGCATGTCCTCGACGCGGATGGGAGCGTCGCCGTCGTTCTCAACGTTGAGGGTTTCGATGTCGTCCTTCGGGCGGACCTTGAGCCTCTTCTTCTCCGGGAAGAGGAAGTTTACTAAGCTCTCGTTGGAGCTGATGGGCACCCACTGTTCGAGGCCGGCGTCGTAGTAGAGCGTGGAACCATCGACCTGTTGCGCCTCGACGAGGGAGGAGAGCTGGTCCTGGGTGAAGGGACCCCGCGCATCGGTGTCGTTCTCGCCACGGATATAGAATTCCTGCGTAGACATCCTTGTGCGGAGGAATGTGCCGGTGCGGGCGGGAGCCAGCAAGAGCAAATCCCCGTGAAAGCCGGACAGCGCGGCGGTGGCGAGGCCGGGCGACACCGGTTGCCGGCACTACATCCGCTGCAATGTGCGCAGGCCGAGCAGGTGCAGACCGGTCTCGAGCCAGACGAGCGTGCGGGCGCAGAGCAGCAGGCGCCGGGCGCGGATGCCGGCGTCGTCGACGATGACCTTGTCGGCGTTGTAGAACGTGCTGAACTGGCCGGCCAACTCGTAGAGGTACGTGCAGAGGAAGTGCGGGCGCAGCGACGACGAGGCCTGCTGAAGCGCGGCGGGGAAGGCGACGAGTTTGCGCGCGAGGGCGAGCTCGGTCGGCGTCTCCAAGGCGCTGGCACCGGTGAGCGGTGCAGCGGGATCGAGGCCGGCCTTGCGGAAGATGCTGTACTGGCGGGCGACGGCGTAGAGCAGGTAGGGCGCGGTGTTGCCCTCGAGGCTGATCATCTTGTCCCAGGAGAACAGATAGTCGGAGGAACGGTTCTGCGAGAGGTCGGCGTATTGCACGGCGCCGGTGCCCACGATCTCCGCAATCTGGCGACGTTCGGTCTCCGGGATGTCGGCGCTCTTTTCGGTCACGAGCTTGAACGTGCGCTCGCGGGCCTCGTTGAGGAGATCCTTCAACTTGATGTTCTCGCCGCTCTTGGTCTTGAAGGGCCGGCCGTCCTCGCCGAGCACGGTGCCGAAATCGACATGCTCGAGGCGCGGGAGCGGGCGGTTGGTCTTCTCGAACCACTTCTTCGCGGTGAGGAAGAGCTGCTCGAAGTGGTCGCCCTGGCGCTTGTCGACGACGTAGAACGCGCCAGTGGCACCGATCTGCTCGGTGCGGTAGAGGATGGTGGCGAGGTCGGTCGAGGCGTAGTTGGAGGCGCCGTCGGACTTGCGCACGAGGAAGGGCTGCGGGCGCTCGGCGTGGCGCGAGAAACGCGGGTGCTCGTCGTGGAAGACGACGAGGGCGCCGTCGCTGTCCTCGGCGAGACCGCAGCCGGTGAGCTCGCGGTACACCTGGTCGACCTTGTCGTTATAGAAGCTCTCGCCGAGAGTGAGGTCGAACTTGATGCCGAGTTGGTCGTAGATCGTCTGGAAGGCCGAGAGACTGGCGTCGCCGATCTGCTGCCAGATCGCGCGGGCTTCCGGATCGCCGGACTGGAGCTTCACGAGTTCCTGGCGCGCCTCGTTCATCACGGCCTCGTCGGCCTCGGCGGCGGAGTGACCGACCTTGTAGAGACGTTCGAACTCGGCGAGCGGGTCGGCGGCGAAGGCGGCCTGGTCGAGGTGGCGCTTGTAGGCCCAGATGATTTTGCCGAACTGCGTGCCCCAGTCGCCGATGTGGTTGTCGCGAATCACCTTCGCGCCGCTAAACGCGAGCAGGCGGCAGAGCGCCTCGCCGATCACGGCCGAGCGCAGGTGGCCGACGTGCATCTGCTTCGCGGTGTTGGGCGAAGAGTAGTCGACGATCCACGTCTGCCCGGTGAACACGGTGGCGGCGCCGACGCGGAGGTGTTCCTCGGAGTCGTAGGCGGCGAGCCAGTTCTGCAGCGCGGCGGGCGTGAGGCGGAAATTGATGAAGCCCGGGCCGGCGACTTCGATCGCGCAGACTTCGGCCGGCAGCGCGATCAGGCCGACGAGCTGGGTGGCGAGGGCGCGCGGGTTCTGCTTCTGGCGCTTGGCGTAGGCGAGAACGCCGTTGGCCTGGAAATCGCCGTGCGCCGGATCGGCGGGGCGGACGTCGGGCGCGAAGAGCGTGAGGTCGAAGCCGGCCTTGGCGGCGGCGGCTTTCACGGCGTTCTCGATCTCGGCGGCGACGTTGAAGGGCAAAACCATCCGCGCACTCAACGCCCGGCCCGCGGGGCGATCAAGACCGCTTTTCACTCGGGCGGGCGCGGTTTGAGGCGGATCGCAGTACTTGGGAATATTATACTCGACAAGCTCCTTGCAATCTGCTTACTGGCAACGGCTTGGGTCGAAGGGCCCGGCCGTCTCAACTCCGCCCAAACCTCGTGAATTCCATCATCAAAAAACGCACTCTTCCCCCGCGTCGTTACGTCAAACCGACCTTCACGTATCTCATTGAGAAGAAACGCGATGGCGGTGAGTTCACCCAGGAGGAAATTCGCTTCATCATCGACTCGGTGCTCGATGGCGAGATGCCGGATTACCAGCTGGCTGCACTCGCGATGGCGATCTACTTCCAGAGCATGTCGGCGCAGGAAACTGCGATCCTGACCGAGGAGATGATGTTGGTGGGCGAGACCGTTGATCTCTCCCACATTGCGAAGCCGAAGATCGACAAGTACTCGACCGGCGGTGTGGGCGACAAGACCGCCCTCGTGCTCGTGCCGCTGGCCATGGCGAGCGGGGTGGTTGTCCCGATGATGTGTGGTGTGGAGCCCGAGTACGAGATCTCGGCCCTCGACAAGCTTTCGGCGGTCCCCGGTTTCAGGTCGCACGTCGATGTGCCGCACTTCGTCGAGCAACTCGGCCGCGTGGGCGGTGCCATCATCGCGCAGAGCAAGGACCTCGCGCCGGTCGACGAGAAACTGCACGACATGCGCAAGCAGACCGGCACGATCCCGAGCCTGCCGCTCATCACCGGCTCCGTGCTTTCCAAGAAGCTCGCCGAGGGCGCCGAAGGCCTCGTAATCGACGTGAAGTGGGGCAACGGCTCCTTCATCAAGGACCTCGAGCAGGCCAAGCAGCTCGCGCGTTCGATGACCCGCGTCGGCCGCTCGATGAAGCGCCGCTGTGTCGCTCTCGTCACCGACATGAATCAGCCGCTTGGTGACAGCGTCGGCACCTCGCTCGAACTCAAGGAGGCGATCCAGCTCCTCAAGGGCGAAGGTCCCGAGGACATGAAGGAGCTCGTTCTCAAGCTCGGCATGGAGATCGTCCGCCTCGCCGGCGTCGCCGGTTCGACTCTCTCGGCCAAGCAGACCGTGCAGCGCCACCTCACCGACGGATCGGCCCTCGAGAAGTTCAAGGAGCTCATCCGCGCGCAGGGTGGCGACGCCTCGTTTATCGACGCGCCGGAGAAGTTCCCGCAGGCGAAGCATATCCGCAAGCTTCCGGCGCCTAAGCGTGGATACGTTCATACCATCAACGCCGCGCTCATCGCCAAGGGCGTGCACATCCTCGGCGCCGGCCATGTCACCCCCGGCGACAAGATCGACTACACCGTCGGCGTGTCCGAGATCAAGAAGGTCGGCACGCAGGTGAAGCAGGGCGAACCGCTGATGATGATCCACTACAACGACGAGGCGAAGCTCGAGGTTGCGTTGGAGCATTTCAAGAACGCCTATCGTCTCGCCCCGAAGCGCCCGACTCCGCCGCCGCTCGTCGTCGAGCGCGTCGCCTGAGCGACAGCACGAAGAATTGGCTCACAACAAAGGCCGGACGCAGAACGCGTCCGGCCTTTGTTTTTTGGTCGTCCGGCGGCCTTGTGGCGCGACGAACCCGGTGAGCAGAGCCGGACTCAGCTCATGGTCGGATAGTCTGTGTAGCCACGCGCGCCGGGGCTGTAGAGGGTAGCTGCATCCGGTTCCACCAGCGGAACTCCGGCCCGCACGCGTAGCGGCAGGTCGGGGTTGCTGATGAAATGGTGTCCGAAAACGATGGCGGCTGCGGTGCCGGCGGCGACGGCCGCCTCCGCCTCGGCCGGGGTGTAGCCCATGCCGCACAGCAACGCGCCGCGGAAGGCCGCGCGGGCGGGGGTGACCACGTCGCCCTTCTGTTGGCCGAAGAAATCGCCGCGCATGAGGTCGAGGAACGCGATGCTGCGGCGGTCGAGCTCGTGCGCCACGTGGGTTGCGAGGGCGACCGGGTCGCTGTCCTTCATGTCGTTGTAGCTGTTCAGGGGCGAGATGCGCACGCCTACCCGACCCGCGCCCCACACGCCGATGACCGCATCGACGACTTCGAGCAGCAGACGCACGCGGTTCTCGATCGGTCCGCCATAGGGACCGCGGCGCTGGTTGGCGCCGTCGCGGAGGAACTCGTCGAGCAGATAGCCGTTGGCGCCGTGCACCTCGACGGCGTCAAACCCGGCGGCGAGGGCGTTCTCCGCGGCTTGGCGGAAGCCGGCGACAATGCTGGGCAGCTCATCGTCGCGCAGCTCGCGCGGCACCTCGTACGGTTTCTTGCCCTGAGGAGTGTGGGTCTCGTCGTTGGTGATGCGCAGCGGGCTTGGCCCGACCGGCTGTGCGCCGTTGTTGAGCAACGAGTGGCAGGCGCGACCGCCGTGCCAGAGCTGGAGGGCGATCTTGCCGCCCTTGGCGTGCACGGCAGTGGTGACCGTCTTCCAGGCGGCGACCTGTGCGGCCGAATAGACGCCCGGCTCGCGTCCGCCGAACGCGGAGTTGCCGGCGATGGCCATCGTCGCTTCGGCGATGATGAGGCCGGCGCTCGCGCGCTGGGCGTAGTACTCGGCCATGAGGGCGGTCGGGGTGTGGTCGGCGTCGGCCCGGCAGCGGGTGAGCGGGGCCATGACGATGCGGTTGGCGAGCGAGAGGGATCCGAGTTGGACCGGCGTGAAGAGGGCAGCGTGGTGCATGGGTGGTAGGTAGGGCGCGAAGCAAGGGGTGTTTCCTCGGAATGCAAATGCCCCACAGCGCACGGTTGGCGGAGCCAACGGAGCTGTGCCAATGCGGGCACCCGAGCGAAGATCCACCAGTTTGCCCCAGACGGCCGCATCAGTTCTCCTCGACGTGCCAATACCGCACTCATCGCCAAGGGCGTGCACATCCTCGGCGCGGGCCGCAACGCCCCCGGCGACAAGATCGACTACACGGTCGGCGTCTCCGAGATCAAGAAGGTCGGCACGCAGGTGAAGCAGGGCGAGCCGCTGATGATGATCCACTACAACGACGAGGCGAAGCTCGAGGCCGCGCTGGAACACTTCAAGAACGCCTACCGCCTCGCCCCGAAGCGCCCGACCCCGCCGCCGCTCGTCGTCGAGCGCGTGGCCTGAGCGCCGCCGCGAAGACCAGTTTGAGACCGAGGCCGGACGCCGAGCGCGTCCGGCCGTTTCTGTCGGGGGCGCCGGATGCGGACCGGGGCAGGGGTGCCCTGCAATATCCAGTTGCCGGGCACGCCTCGGCCGCTCTTTCATGGCGTCATGAGCCGCCGACACCCCCGAGCCGCCCTCCACGAACTCATCCCCGGCCGCAAGCCAGAGCCCGGTTTCCGTTGGCGGGGGCGGGAGGTGCTGCGCATCGAGGGTTTCTCCGACGCGGTCTTCGCCTTTGCCGTGACCCTGCTGATCGTGGCGCTGGAGGTGCCGCACAGCTTCGAGGAGCTCAAGCGGGCGATCTACGGGTTCCCGGCGTTCGTCGTCTGCTTCGCGCTGCTGATGACTTTCTGGACCGCCCACTACAAGTTTTTCCGCCGCTACGGGCTGGAGGACCGTTTCACCCGCATCCTCTCGTTGGGGATTCTGTTGCTGGTGCTCTTCTCCGTCTATCCGCTGAAATATCTGTTCGCGACGGTGCTGCAGTTTGGCCCCGGTGCCGATGGTGCATTCAAGTCGTGGGAGGAGTTGCAGTTCGTCTACCTGGCCTACGGCCTCGGCTTCGCGGGGATCTGGGCGCTCTATGCGCTGCTCTACGCCCATGTGCTGCGGCAGCGTGCGGCATTGCAGCTCAACAGCGCCGAGTACTGGGTCACGCGGGCGCAGTTCGTCGGATTCCTGATCGATGTGGCCGTCTGCCTCGTCTCGATCGTGGTCTCGCGGCTGTTCGCGTCGCCTGCGGCTCCGGGACTGGTCTATGCGTCGCTGATGATCCTGCTGCCGCTGAACACCCGTTGGCACCGGAAGCAGGCGGCGTTCGAGTGCGGCATGTAAACGAAACCGCGGCGCCATGACTGGGCCGCGGTTGGCGCTGGCGCGAAGCGGTGGCTCGTGGCTCAGTTCTCCGCCGAGTGGAGACCGCCGGCGCCGGCGCGGAACTCGAGCACGGTGCGGCCGGAGCCGTCGGGGCGCTCGCTGGCGCAGTTCCACAGGCAGGCGCCGCAGTGGATGCACTTCTCGCGGTCGAAGACGGGTACGCCGTCGGTGCCGTGCGCGATCGCTTGGCCGGAGCAGACCTCGACGCAGGTGCGCTGGTCGCACTTGGCGCAGACCTGCGGGAAGGGGAAGACGACGTGGTCGGCGTATCCGGCGGGCGCCTGGACCTTGCCGCCCATGAGCAGCGCGTCCTGGTGCGAGACGAGGAGCTTGCCGTCGAGCGCGATGGCCGGCCAGCCGGCGCGGTCCATGAGGGCGTTGTAGAGCGGCAGGCCCTTGGCGAGGCAGTCGGCGCGGATCTGGGCGATCTCGGCGGTCGGGATCTTGCCGGCGTAGAACTTCTCGATCGAGGGCAGGCGCTTGTGCGGCGGGAGATCTTTGAGGAAGGGGAAGTTGAGCAGGCCCTTGGTCAGGCCGGTGAGGCCCATGCCGATGAGGCCGGAAACGACGCCGCGGGTGAAGCCGTCGCGCGATTTCTCGGCGACGCGGCCTTCCTTCTCGACCCAGCTGGCGCGACGGCGGGCGACGTAGGTGGCGTCGAGGTTCTCCTTGGTGAAGGGCTTGCCGGCCTTGAGGAGCTCGAGAACGGCATCCGCGAGTTGGGTACCGGTGGCCCATGCCTCGTCGACGCCGGAGCCGGTGAGGACGTTGGTGGTGCCGGAGCCTTCGCCGATGCGCGCGTAGCCGTGGCCGGTGAAATGCGGCTCGCCGCGTTTGCCGGACTCGCCGAGGGTCTTCGCGCCCCAGGAGCGCAGCGTCGCGCCGTTGAGGTGACGCCAGAGGTACGGGTGCTGCACCCAGTGCTGGAGGTAGCGGTAGCCGGTGCGGACGGGGTTATCGAGCCACGACGGGACGAAGATGCCCAGCGAGGCGATGTTGCCCGGGTGGATGTACATGAAGCCGAAGATCTCCGGCTCCGGGAATCCGAAGGTGTGGAAGACGGTGCCCGGCTCGAGCTTTGAGTCGGCGGGGAGATCGACGACGAGCTTCATGCCCACGGCCCACTCGTGCGCGTGGTGCCCCTCCGGCAGGCCGAACTCGCGGTCGAGCTGCTGGCCCAGCGCGCCGACGGGGCCGTCGCCGATGACCGTCAGGGCGGCGCGGATATCCATGCCCGGCGTGAAGCCGGCGGTGGGCGTGCCGTTCTTCTCGACGCCCTGGTCGGAGAGGCGCACGCCGACGACCTTCTTCTCCTCGACGAGCGCCGCGGAGACGGGCGACGACGGCCAGACCTGCACGGTGCCGGCGCCGGTGGCCTGCTGGCCGACCCACTGCATGAACTGGCCCATCGAGAGCACGAGTCCGTCGTGTTTGGCGAGGAATGGCGGGATCCACGGCAGCTCGATCGCCCAGGTCTTCCCCTTGAAGAGCTTCAACACGACGTCGGAGGCGCGCAGCGCGAGCGAGCGGCGGCTGGCGCCGCTCGGGTCGAGCAAGTAGGCGACGTGCTCGGTCTTCACCGGCGCGGCCATCGGAATCTGGGCGGGATCGAGCTGGGGGAAACTCGCCTTGATGCTCCGGCCCGGAGTGACCACGCCCGAGACGCCGAAGCCGACGTCGTCGGCCCGCTCGTAGCAGATGACCTGCGGCGGCATGCCCGGCATCGCGGCGCTCTCGACGACCGGCGAGCCGTCCTCCATCACGAGACCTTTGGCGAGCGTGGTGAGGAAACCGCCCATCGCCGGCCCGAAGCCGACGCAGACGATGTCGACATCCATGCGCGGACGCTCGACGGCGGGTTGTTGATCAGGAGTGGTGCTCACGGTGGGCGGGGAGGAGGGTGAAAAGAATGGGTCCTATAGGTCGGACGGGACCTATAGGACGCGGAAGACGGAGACCGTTCGGCTTACGCCGGGTAGTCGAGGGCTTCGGGGATCATGACCTGCGCGAGGGCATCGGCGGCGCGATCCTTCGCGAGGCGGCTGCCGGCGAGGCAGGTGTCGACCTTGAGGCGGAGCCTGCCGAAGTCCTCGACGAGGCCGGCGAGCTTGCCGGTGCCATCGCCTTGGCCGCAGCACTGGGTCTCGCCGTGGCCGTTGCAGCCGCAGGTGGCGCTGAAGCCGTAGACGAGCTCGGCGCAGATGCGTGAGGCCTGTCCGGCGGCGCTGGCGGCCTGCACGGCGGAGAGGTCCGAGAAGAAGTTCACGTAACCAGCGAGACCGGCGGCGACGGTGGCGCTCTGCGGGCCCTTGGCCTCGAGCTCGAGGATATCCAGGATCTGCTGGCGCGAGGCGAGCAGCCAGCAGAGGGCGTCGACGAGCGGGAAGACGACGCCGTGGCGGTTGCCGGAGAAGAGCTTGGCGCCGGAGGCGTCCTTGGCGTTCTGCAGATGCTCGAGGGTCCAGAGCCAGAGCTCCATCGCGGAGGCGAGGACGCAGGCGCCGGTGTCGGGGTGCGTGGCGGCGATGGCGCGGAGCTCCTTGATCCAGTTGCGGTAGCAGGCGAGGAAGACCTCGTTGGTCATCGTCACCGAAATCTGGCGGCGCTGGACGGCCTCGGGGCCCTCGTAGGTGGCCTCGAGCTGGGCGTCCATCCACTTGTGGCCGAGGAATCCGGGGCAGTCCTCGGT
>JAEXPL010000437.1 GCA_023446865.1 Verrucomicrobiota bacterium
CACCCTCGCCGGTCTCTGGCTTCTCTCCCTCGGCTCGCCCGAGCCCGCCGTTCCTCAGACGGCCGAGCCGCCCGCCGCGGTCACCGATACCATCGAGCTGCCCGGCACGACCGAGACCCGCAACAAAGCACCGCTCAACGACGCCGCCGAAACCGGCAGCCTCACCCGTATCCGCCGTTTCGATGGCACGGCTTGGTACCAGCGCACGGTCGAGATTCCCGCGGCGTGGGCGGGCAAACGCATTCAGCTCCACCTCGAGCGCACCAAGTACACCCAGGTCTGGCTCGATCGCTCTCCCCTCGGCGAACAGGGACTCTACGGTACCCCGCAGACCTACGACCTCACCGCCCGGGCCACGCCGGGATCGCACACGCTCACTATCCTCGTCGACAACCGCGCGGCGCGCCGCCCCGTGCAGGCCGAGGCCCACCAATTCAGCGACAACACCCAGACCAACTGGAACGGCCTCCTCGGCCGCCTCGAACTCACCGCCACCGATCCGGTGTGGCTCGACGACGTGCAGGCCTATCCCGATGTCGCCGCCCGGAGCTTCCGCCTTCGTCTGCGCATCGGCTCCACACTGGACCTTCCGCCCGCCGGCACGCTCACCGTCGAGGCCGAGAGCTTCAATCACGACGGCACGCCCTCCCGCGCCACCGCCACCGCCGACTTCCGCGGCGCCACCGCCGAACTCGAGCTTCCCCTCGGAGCCGAGGCCCGCCTCTGGGATGAGTTCTCGCCCGCCCTCTACCGCCTGCGCATCCGCCTCGCCGCCGGCGCCTATGCCGACGAGCGCACCGTCGAGACCGGCCTGCGCGAGTTCCGCACCAAGGACCGCCAGTTCACCATCAACGGCCGGCCGACCTTCCTGCGCGGCAAACACGACGCCTGCGTCTTTCCCCTCACCGGCCACCCGCCGATGGATGTCGCCGGCTGGACGGCCTACCTCGCCAAGATCAAGGAGTGGGGTTTCAACCACGTGCGTTGCCACACGTGGATTCCGCCCGAGGCCGCGTTCACCGCCGCCGACCGCCTCGGCCTCTACCTGCAGCCGGAACTGCCGTTCTGGGGCACCTTCGAAGCGAAGGTCCGCGATTTCCTCCAGCCCGAGGCCGAGTCCCTCCTCCGCGCCTGCGGCAACCACCCGTCCTTCGTCATGCTCACGCTCGGCAACGAGATCGGCGGCGACCGCGCGTTGATGAACGCCCTCGTCACCCACCTGCGTTCGCTCGACCCGCGCCACCTCTACGCCGACGGCTCCAACAACGTCCTCTGGGACCCCGTCTTCCAGCCGACCAACGACTTCATGGCCTCCGCCAAGATCCGCCCGCCGGCCGATCCCTCGCGCCAGCTCGTCGGCCGCGGCAGCTTCTGCGTGTTCGACGGCAACGAAGGCCACACCCAATGGGGTCCGTCGGAAACGCGCACCGATCTCTCCGCCGCCTTCGCCGGCCTGCCCGTGCCCTACATCGGCCACGAGACCGGCCAATGGACCGTGTACCCAAGTTTCCGGGAGATCGCGAAGTACACCGGCGTCACCCGCCCCCGGAACCTCGAGCGCTTCCGCGCCAGCCTCGAGCACCGCGGCCTGCTCGACCAGGCCGACGCCTTCCAACGGGCGTCGGGCGCCCTCGCCGCCGAACTCTACCGCGAGGAGAACGAACTCTTCCTGCGCTCCCCCGGTGCCGGCGGCTTCCAGCATCTCGACCTCCAGGACTTTCCCGGCCAGGGCACCGCGCTCGTCGGCCTGCTCGACGCGTTCATGGACAGCAAGGGCCTCGTCACGCCCGCCGAGTTCCGGCGCTCCTGCGCCCCGCATGTCCTGCTCGCGCGCTTCGACCGCTATGTCTGGACCACCGGTGAAACCTACACCGCCGATCTCCAGCTCGCCCATTATGGTCCCACCGATCTCCAGAGCGTCGCCACGCTCTGGGCACTGAAAACCCCCGACGGTCGCACTCTCGCGGAAGGCGCCTTTCCCGCCGCCGATTTCGCCTGCGGTGGCCTGCGCTCGCTCGGCACCGTGAACGTCCCTCTCTCCGCCATCGCCGCGCCCGCGCGCCTCGATCTCGTGGTCACACTCGGTACCGTCGCCGAACAGCGTTGGTCGGTCTGGGTCTACCCCGCGCAGATCGACACCGCGCCGCCGCCCGGAGTCACGCTCGCCCGCCGCTACGATGCCGCGACCGAACAGATCCTCATCGCAGGCGGCCGCGTCGTGCTCATGCCCGACTCGCCCAACTGGGCCGACACCCTGCCCGGCGGCTACGCCACCGACTACTGGTGCTGGCCCATGTTCAACGGCACCCCCGGCACGATGGGGCTGCTGATCCAGCCGGAGCACCCGGCGCTGGCCCGCTTTCCGACCCGTTTCCACAGCGAACGCCAGTGGGCCGACCTCGCCCACGCCTCGACCCCCGTCATCCTCGATGCCACGCCCGCCGCGCTGCGCCCCCTCGTGCAGGTGATCGACAACTACGAACGCAACGAGAAGCTCGGACTGGTGTTCGAGGCGCGCGTCGGCGCCGGTCGTCTGCTCGTCTGCGCCGTCGATCTGCTTGGCCCCAAGCTCCAGGCCAGTCCCGCCGCGCGGCAATTGCTCGCCAGTCTGCTCGCCTACGCCGGAAGCGAGGCTTTCGCGCCGTCCGTCGCCCTCGCCCCGGCTCGCGCCGCCACGTTGTTCGCCCCCTCGCTCGCGTATGCGATGCCGGCCACCGCCTCGTCGTCGTTCACGCCGCCGTGGGGCTTTGTGCCGAAGCCGCTGCACGCGTTCGACGGCGACAACAACACCCGCTGGCAGGCCGCGGCCGACGACAAGTCACCTTGGCTCGCCATCGATCTCGGCGTTCCGCGTTCTTTCGGCACCGTCGAGCTGCTCTGGACCGAGGACACCGCCGGCTACCGCTACCTCCTGGAAGGCTCGGCCGATGGCGTCACTTGGGCGCCGTTAAGCGACCAACGCGAGAACAACGTCGCGGCCGGCCGCCACTTCTGTCCCGTACAGGCAAACGGAGTTCGGTATCTGCGCGTCGCAATCACCGGCACCCCGACCGGGAAGCCCGCCGCTCTCCGCGAACTGCGCGTGCTCGAACGCTGATCACGACGCCCGCGTTCGCTTTCCTTGCCTATTTCTTCTTCTCCGGCGGTGGCGGCGGTTTCACGACGGCAAGCCGCTGGTGCCACTTCTCCGCCCGCGCGGGCAGAGCTGCCTTCGTGGCGACCCGGATCGCCTCCTCGAGAAGTTCGACCTCCCCGACCGGCGGAGGCGGCGTGAGAGCCTTGTCGTACAGCACCAGCGCCTTCGCAACCTCGCCCCATTCGACCAGCAACTGCGCCGCATCGCGCACCGCACCGAGGTCGCTCGGCTGGTACCGCGGCACCATCGCCAGATAGTCCAGCGCTCTCGCGCCCGCCGCCGACCCCTCGACCTCGTTCACAATCTGTGCGACCGACACTCCAAGCGGCACCGTAGGTGAGTCCCGGAACACGCCCCGCGCCAGCCGCAACGCCTCTTCCTTCCGTCCCTCGCGCAACAGCCGCCGCGCCTCGCGCAACACCACGTACGGCTGCAGCTCCGCCGGCAGCTTGGCCCGGCCGGCAAGAACCTCCGCCGCGCTACGGGCGAACGGCCGATAGAGCGGATCGCCGATCAGGATCGCCTGCCAACTCAGCGACGGCAGCGCGTAATACGCCGCCGCCCCGAGCGTGTCGCCCCGCAGCAACGCCTCGACCAGGAGATCAAGGTGATGAGTCGCGTTGAGGTACGGCTCATAGACGTTGCCCACCGTCGCCGCAGCCCCGCGCGCAACCAGCGGCGCGCACCAGAACTGCTTCGCATTGCGCAGCGACTGGGCGGAGAAGCTGTCGATGTGCACCGCGATCGCTCCGGGGGAAAACGAAAGCCGGGAACCGTGAACGGGCCGCCGACCACATGGCTCGGGGTGTACCAGCCGAAATAGAGCACCGGCGCATCGAAACGCGCCAGCGGCGGCATCGTCGTCGGCAGTCGGTCGACCTCGGTCTCGAAGCCGGCCCCCGCCAATTGCTTCGCCACATTCTCCAACCACACGTTGCCAAGCGGACTGGGCGTGCCGCCGATATCCACATACGCGCGCCCCACCAATCCCTGGCGCTCCCCCGCCAACGCGCTGTCGATCATCGCCCGCACGTCGGCCGGAGTCGGCCCATCGAGGCGTGCGACACGCACGACCTGCTCCGCGAACATCGGCGTCACCTCGGCCCGTCGGAACAGCGGGTTCGGTATGCTCCCGAGCACGGCGGTCTCGTTCGTGGCGAGCAAGGCCAACTCGCTGTCGACCGCCGCCTGGCTCGACGCGCCATCCGCCGGCACGCCCTTCGGCAAGGTCGCCGGCTTCCACACCGGGTTCTCTGCGATTCGCAGCGGCACCCCTCGCACCACAACCAGGTAGCTAATACGATGCCCCGAGATCACCGTCTTGCGACGCCCGGAAGCATCGACCAACTCCGCGGGGTACGCATCGATCCATCCGCGTTTCCCGAGTTCGGCGGCGAGCGGGTTGAACACCTCCGCCGTGAACTGCGGCCAGGTGATCGTCTCCGTCGTCGGCATCGGCAGCGCGACAATGTTCGTCGGCGGGATGCCCCGGTTGCGCACGTAATACTCGGCTAGTTCCGTGGAGTCCGCCGCCGCCGAATTGACCACCACGACGACCCGCTCGACCTCGGGCGCCTCGGCCGGCGGTACCGCTGCCGCCGTCAGTCCAAGGACCGCAACGACCGCCGCGAGCGCACACCGGAACTCATGCGGAAGAATCACCCCGCGATCATCCTCGGCCGGAGCCACAGGGCAAGGCGCGACGCGACGGAAGCATCGCGATGAACGGTTGGATCGACTTCCCTCGACCCGGTTCCCCCGAACCCTCGTTC
>JAEXPL010000060.1 GCA_023446865.1 Verrucomicrobiota bacterium
GCCTGCCCGATGATGATGGGCCCTGCGCCGATGATGAGGATGGTTTCGAGGTCGGTGCGCTTCGGCATGGCAAAATTTCGCGGAGCGTGGAAAGCGCCGGAGGGGGGCGCAAGCGGGAAGTCGGCGGGGAGGAATTTACAGCAAAAAGCCCCTGGCAGAGACACGCCCGGGGCGGGAAGGGAGCGACGTTGGGCGCGAACGCAAGTTCGGCGCGTGCGGCCGAGGGCGCTCAGCTGATCTTGGCGGCTTCGATGCCGAGGATCTTGGCGGCCTTGGCCTTGTCGCCCCGGCAGGCCTTGAGGACACGTTCGATGTACGTCTTCTGCTCCTGGGCAAGGAAATCGGCGAGGGTCGGCAGGTCCTTGAGGTCGCGCAGGCGTTCGGGCAACTGGGCCAAGGCGATGGTCTTGGTCTCCGCCTCCGAGACGATGTTCGACACGACTTGGCTGAGCTCGGAGATATTGCCCGGCCAGCGATAGGCGGAGAGGGCGGCGAGGGCTTCGGGCGTGAACTCGATCTGTTTCGGGTCGAACTTCGGATTGGTGACCGAGGCGGCGAAGTTCTTGAGCAGTTGCGGCAGATCCTCGATGCGCTCACGGAGTGCAGGGAGCATCAGCGGCAGGGCGCCGATGCGGTAAAAGAGTTCGTCGTGGAACTTGCCCTGGTCGATGAGTTTCTCGAGGTCCTCGGTGCTGGAGCAGCAGAGGCGGAAGGAGGCACCGGCGCCGCGCAGCACGCCCACAAGGCCCTTCTGGATTGCGAGAGGGAGGGTGTTGATCTGCTCGAGATAGAGGGTGCCGCCCTTGGACTGTTCGATCCATGGGCCGCCCTGGCCCTGCGGGCCCAGGAGCCCTTCGCGGAGGTCGATCTCGGAGATCTGGGAGCAGTCGAAGCGGGCGAGGGGGCTGCCGGGCGGGCAGCCCTGCGCATGAATCAGCTCGGCGATGACGCGCTTCCCCGTGCCGGTTTCTCCGACGATGAGGACCGGGGTCTTCGATGTAGTCAGTTTTTTGATCTGCGGGCCGATCTTCTTGATCTTCTTGCTTTCACCGACGACGAAGGCCTCGAGCTGGTCGGCGGCGACATTGTCCTCGCCGTGCACGGGGGCGGCCCCGGGGCCGGGCGCCTGGGTCTTCTTTGCCCGGTTGATCCCGAGCTTCTTGAACTCGACCCCGCGTTTGAGCGCGGAGATGAGCTCGTCGACCTTGAAAGGTTTCTGCAGGAAATCGAAGGCGCCGGCCTTGAGCGCATCGAGCGCGTATGAAGTGCTCGCGTAGGCGGTCATGACAATGACGACGGCCTGGGCGTCGATCTTCTTGATCTCCCGCAGGAGGGAGATGCCGTCCATCGGCGCCATCTTGAGGTCAACGAGGACGAGATCGAACTTGTCGGCCCTGTAGCGTTCGAGGGCCTTGTTGCCGTCGGTGGCAAAGGCGGCGGTGAAACCGATGGGTTGGATCACCGCTTCCAGCATCTCGTGGATGGAGGTGAGGTCGTCGACGATGAGGACCGAAGGCATGGTTATGAGGTAACGACAGGGTGCGCCGCAGGGCAAGCACAGGAGTCGCGCTTAATCTGCCGGAGCGGGCCGTGTCACTTCCCGACGACGTTGGCGAGATTGAAGATTGGCAGGAACATCGCCATGACGATGCCGCCGACAAAGACGCCGAGGAAACAGATCAGCAGTGGCTCGATCAGCGACGTCAGTGCGGCGACGGTGGCGTCGACCTCCGTGTCGAAGAAATCGGCCACTTTGCTCATCATGCCGTCGACATTGCCGGTGGACTCGCCCGCTTTGACCATGTGTTTCATCATGGGCGGAAAGTAGGGGTTGGTGGCGAGGATGTCGGAGATCTGGCCGCCTTGGCTGATGTGCTTGGCGATGTCGGAGCAGGCTTTCTCGATCTGGGTTTTGCCGCTAGCCGTAGAAACAATCTCGAGGGTGCGCAGGATCTGCACGCCGGAGCGCATCAGCGTCGCATACGTGCGGCAGAAACGGGAGAGTGCGATTTTGTGCGAAAGCGGGCCGAAGATCGGCGCGCGGTGCACGAGCTCATCCTTGACCTCGCGGCCCTTCGGAGTGGCGATGAATTTCTGCCAGAATTTCCATACGAAATAGAGGACGATACCGATGTGGATGATGCTGATCTTCGTGAGGATGCCCGGGAAGCTGAAGTCGGGTTTGAGGAAATTGCTCACATCGATGAGCATCTGCGTCGGAAGCGGTAGCGCGGATCCGAAGCTCGAGAACATCTCGGAGAACACCGGAATCACGAAGACGAGCAGCACGTTCACCAACACCACGGCCAGACCGATGACGGCGATCGGATACGCCATCGCCGACTTCACCTTTTTGGTCAGCTTCACCGTGGACTCGAAATAGGAGGCGACCTTCTGGAGGATCTCCGAGAGATTGCCCGACGCCTCGCCGGCTTCGACCATCGAGATGAAGAGCGGGTTGAAGCCCTTCGGGAATTTTTTCACCGCGGCCGAAAACGAACTGCCTGCTGAAATCTCAAGACGTACCTCGCGGATGATCACGCGAAAGACCGGATCCTCCATCTGCTCCTGAAGCGCCTCGAGTGAGGAGACCAGCGGGAGGCCGGCGGCCAGCAAGGCGGCCAGCTGCGCGGTGAACACGGCGAGCCCCTCGAGTGGAATTCGGTAGCTCTTGGCTTTCTTCTCGTAGGCCTTCTGTTTCGCCATCGATTGCGATGTCGCGAAACTGAGCTTGGGCGATTTGTCGGGGGTGCGCGACGAGACAGCCGGGGTGGGGGTTGCCGAAGTCAGAAATGCCATGGTGGAGGCCTGGGTTGTAGAACGCGCAATAAGCCAGCAGGGGCAATCGGGCGCAACCTCCGATCCGTAAATTCCTTTTCAACAAACGCACCGGCGCAGGGGGAATCCCCCGGTGTGCGGTTCGGGGGTGGCGGTCGGAATTGCCTCCTTCTCCGGCGTTCCCGAGTCAGGGCGTGAGCTCGCTGAGCAGAAGCACGGTGTCGGCTGGCGCCGCCCGCACCGTGATCGTGAGTGCGCGGCTGGCCACCGGCGCACCGCGCTCACCGCTCAAGAACTCGAGCGTGGCGGGGTATTCACCGGGCGGGAGCTTGAGCGAGCCGAACCCGACCAGCTGCGGAAGATTGTCCCAGCAACGCGTGTCGGCCTCCGGAGTCGTGGCCGCGGAGACGATCTTGCTCAGGATGCCGACGGCGGCGAGGCCGCCCGTGAGTGCGTCGCTGCGGTGGCTGTGGGGCTGGTAAGCGCTGACGGCCGCTCCGACGAGCGCGACGTCGCCCACGGTGTCCGCCGTCTCTTTGAAGTCGGCTTTGTTGGCGAGGATGGTGTCCATCAACCGGCCCCCGCGGGTGGTGGCCTGGAACGTAAGGTCGTCCTGCGTGCCGATGCTCAGCGTGCGACCGGCGATGTGGAGGACGGCGCAGCGGGCGCGGGCAGAGCCGGGCACGAAATGGAGCAACTCGCCGTACTCACCGCCGCCATATTTCTGCGGACCGCGGCCGAATTCGACGAAGACGAGCACATTGGCCTCGGGGTCGAGCGGAGGCAGCGTGCCGCGGAAGTTCTGTTGTGCGCGGACAAGGGAATCAGCCCATTCGATCTTCAGCCGAGCACTCGCGAGCGCGTCGAGGAAGTCGGGCAGGATCCAGTCGCTCTTGTAGCCCTCGGTGGCGGCGTCGGCATCGAGCAATTGTGCGGTGCGGTAACAGGCGCGGGCGTTGTCGGGCTCGCCATCCATCCAGTAGAGGATCGCCCTATAGAAATAGACCATCACCCGCTCGTAGGGCTCGCCGACGAAGAGCTTGGTGTCCTCGCGGTGGAAGAAGCTGCGGGCCTTCGCGGCATCGGCGCGCGGGCCCATGATGCCGCCTTGGGCGAGGATCGCGCTGTCGAGTTTGGTGCGGGCTTCGGTCCAGTCGCCGCGACGCAGTGCCTCGAGGGCGAGGCGGCATTCCCACAGCGGGCGGTCCTGCGGTGGCGCCTTCATGAGGCGGGCGTTGCCGTCGGCCACCGGGTCACCGGTCGGCACGTACGGAATCTCGGGCGGCGTGCTCGCGCAGCCGGCGAGGAGCAGGGTGGCAACAACGAGGGCAACGCGAAGCAATCCGCGGCGAGCGGCGGCTCCGGACGTTGCCGGGGAAGCGGTGGGAAGCTCCGGCATCGAAAGAGAGCAGAGACCCGGCGCGGCCCGAGAGCGGCACGCCGGCATCGTCTGCGTTGAAGTTAGCGGTAGGCGGCGTCCTCGAGGCCCTGCTTCTTGATCTCGGCGGAGTCTTCCCAGACGATCACACTGGTGCGCGCATCGATGAGCTGGAAGCTGTAGAGGATGTAGTCGCTCTGGCCCTGCGAGGTGCGGGTGGAGATGCTCTCGAGCGCGCCGGTGAGGATGTAGTCGGCGCCCTTGAACGCCGCCGCGCCGGCGACGCCGTTGGCGGCGTTGAGCTCGTGCTCGCGCTGGAGCGCGGCCATGCGGTCGCGCGCGAGGAACTGCACCTTGCCGGCGGCCTGCGAGTTCAGGCGCGTGCGCAGGCGGGTGAGGAAGATGTCTTTGCTGATCGGGAAACGCGTCTTGTTCATCACCGGGTCGAGCACGATCACCGGCGGCGTCTGGGCCTGCGCGATCTGCGGCACTGCGAGGATGCTGCGCGCCATCTTGTCGGAAACGGACACCAAGTCTTGGGATTCGATACCGGTGCCTTCGACGAAGCCGCGATCTTCCGCGTTCATCTCGACGACGGGGCGGCCCGCTGGCGCCGGAACCTCTTTGGAGGCGCAACCGGAGAGCCAGACCAGCGCGCCTGCCATGCTGCTCAGAACCAGAAATCGGGAATGTTTCATGATGAAGTGTCGGAACAAGCTGCCGGGTCTAGACGCTCCGGCCGCGGGAAAACCAGCAAAACTTTCGGGCTTCGCGGCGCGGCCGCCGACCTGGCTCTGCGGCAAAGACCAGACGGCTGCCGCAAGGTTCCGCGTCGCCGAGTGGCGTTCGGGACTCGATGCGCCATATTCCGCGCCCACAATTTCCAAATATGCGCTCACTCCCGCTCATCGCTCTTGTGGTGTCCCTGCTTGTTCCCGCATATGCCGTCCGCACCGGTGACACCCTCGCCTCGGTGCTGGCCGAGAAGGGGCCGCCGGCGAGCCGACTGGAACACGGCAACGTGATCGTGCTCAGCTACGGCAACACGGTGGTCCGCCTGGAGAGCGGCGTTGTCGTCTCGGTCACGATGCCGCCGGCCGACTATGCGACCCAAGCGGCGCCGGTGAAACCCGTGGCGCGCACTGGCGGCCGTTCCGCGGGCGGAATCGGGACGAACGGCGAGTGGACGACCGACCTCGACACGGCGCTCGCCTCTGCCGCCGGCCGCAAGGTCTTCCTGTTCTTCACGGGCTCCGACTGGTGCGGCTGGTGCAAGCGCCTCGAGGGCGAGATCCTCGGTACCCCGGAGTTCCGGGACTTCGCGCGCGAGGGCCTCGTGCTCGTGAAGCTGGATTTCCCTCGGCGCATCGAGCAGACCGCGGAGCTCAAGGCGCAGAACAGCCGGCTCGCCCAGAAGTACGGGATCGAAGGATACCCGACGGTCGTGGTGCTCGACCAGACTGGCAAGGAGATCGGCCGCACTGGTTACCAGCGGGGCGGCCCCGGCCCCTTCATCGAGAGCCTGCGCAAGATGTGATGGTACCCGGCCTCCGCGCCGCCGCGGAGGTCAGCGCTTGTGCGGATGCTTCGCGCGGTGTCCGGTGGCGCCGTGCCCCGGCCGCGGTGGCAGCTCCGGGCCGTTGCGCGCGAAGCCGGCTTTGTCGGTGGTGACGACGCGTTCGTCGGGCCGCCGCGGCTGGTGCGGCGCGCGGCCGGCGTCGCCGAGGAGCGGTTTGATGAAACGCTCCAAACCGAAGCGCTGCAACGAGGCGCGGACCGCCTCGCGGAACTCCGGCTTGTACCAGAAGAAGAAGCTGCGCTGCGCCTCCTTCTCCTCGCGTGTCCGCGCCACGG
>JAEXPL010000069.1 GCA_023446865.1 Verrucomicrobiota bacterium
GGCCTAGCCCCCGGCGCGGCAAACCTCCCGCGATCCTTCGCTTCGTCGTTTCGGTGTCGTGCATGGCGACGATGACGACCGAACAGGCCGGCCGCGACAACCCCGCCGGCCTGCCCGAAATGGCGTAGGCCTCCTCCCGCAATCAGGGTATCCGCATCCTCCCGCCATTGCCTGCGAAGAGCGGAGTTGGAGGCACCGCGTCCCCCGCGCTTTTTCGGTAAGGACGCAAGGCCCTAACGAGTTCGCGACTTCGATCCCGGGTCGCCGCCCGTCGCCATCGTCCAGCCCAACAGACGCAATACCCTAACGACTTCCGGCGTCGTTTTCCGGAGGCCGGAACGGCCGCGTTTTCCGCCCGTGATCCGGCCCGAACAACCGGCTCCAGCTGGCGGCGTTTCGCGTCGGGACCGGATCGCGCCTGCGCCGTCGCGTACCGTATTCAGGGTATACGACCTACCGCGATTTCGGCGCCCCCGGGCGTTTGTCGGCTGGGTCCGCGAAGGCCCAGCCTGCCCCCATGCCGAAACAGAAACACGCCGCCGCAATGCCCGTTCTCGCTGCGTCAGCGACGGTCTTTCTGCGCCTTTTCCAACAGGGCTTCCACCACCACAAGGATTTGGTCCTGCTGGCGGCGGGGGAGCTTCTGCACCTGTTCAAACACCTCGCGAACCCTGCCTTGCTGAAGGCCGCCGTGGGCGGGCTTCTCGCGTCCCAGCACCTCCTCGGGCGAGACGCCGAGGGCCTCCGCGATGGGCATTACCAGATCGGCCCGCGGCGGTTTCCCCGAGCGCTCCCAATAGCTCAGATTGGTCGGCTGCACGCCGATTTCCTCGGCCAGGGCACGGAGCGAAAGGCCCGTGGCTTGGCGCAGGGCTCGCAGGGACTGGGTCGGGTTTTTCTTCATGGCCGGATGGGCGGCGGCCGGGGCGATGACACGGCGTTGTGCATCGTCTGGCACAGATCAGTGCAATGGCTGAGGGCAGGGAAGGAAACGAAAAACACGGAACTTGCAGCCAGCAAATGATTGCACATAGCTGTGCGATACCAAACACGCGTGATTCCTGAAGGCGGGAAATTTCCAACGATGAACACGTCCATTGACTGCCAACCGATGCCCGGCGAAAGCGCCGACACCGCCGTGCTGCTCGATTGGGTGGCGGGCTTCTACCAGCGCACCTTTGCGGGCGATCCGGCGGCGCGGCAGTTCCTGCACAGCGCCGGCCTCGACCTCGCCGAGCCCGCGCCGCACCGGCTCGGCTACGCCAACCGCACGCTGGGCGCGGCACTGGCGGCGACGTCCGCTGGCCGCAAATTCCGCGCCCGCCTGCAATCCCTCGGCGTCTTCCGGGCCGACAGCGGCCACGAACACCTCAACGGCTGCCTCGTTTTCCCGCTGACCGATGCCGTCGGCCAGGTCGTGCAACTCTGCGGCTATCGGCTCGCGCCCACGGCGACGCCGCGGTGCGTCGCGCTGCCCGACAACGACCGCGGCCTCTGGAACGCCGCCGGTCTGACCTCCGGCGGCGAGTGGATCCTCTGCACCGATCCCCTCGACGCGCTCACCCTCTGGCACCACGGCTTCACCCACACCGGTGCGCTCCTCGGAGCAACGCTCACGAGTGATTGCCGTGTCCTCATCGCGAACCGCAAGCCCGGCCGCGGCACGCTCATCCATGCCTCCGATACTGCGGAGACGGCCCGCGCCGAGGCGCTGGAGAGCGAGCTTTCCGCGCTCGGCGTTGCCGTCAGCCGCAAGGCGCTGCCGGCCGGCCAGACCGTCAACGACCTCGCCCGTGCGTCCGAGGATCCCGTTGCCGCGCTCCACGCGTTGCTTGCCACCCCGCGCGCGGCAACCGGCCGCACGGCGTCCGCCGCGGCAAACGGCAAGCCCGCCAACGGCTCCGCCTTGGCCCCGCTGGATCTCGCGGTGCTCAAGCGCAGCGGCGAGGAGATCCTCCTCGCCATCGCCGATCCCGCCACGCCGCCGGACTCCGCCCGCACCTACCGCGTGCGCGGTCTGGCCCGAAACACCGGTTACGAGACACTCAAGGTTTCGCTGCGCGTGGCGTGCGGACACGGCTGGCACCTCGACACGGTCGACCTCGCGCAGGCGCGGCAGCGGGCCGCGTTCGTCGCCGCGGCGGCCGAGGAAACCGGCCTGCGCCCCGAGTTGCTCAAACGCGACGTGGGCCGCGTGCTGCTCAAGTTGGAGGAGATCCACGAGGAGGAATTGCTCGCCCAGGTCGCGCCCAAGGACGACGCGCCGCCCATGACCGAGGCGGAGCGCGAGACCGCGCTCGACCTGCTCAAGGCGCCCGATCTATGGGACCGCATCGCCGAGCACGCCGCGGTCTGCGGCATCGCCGGCGAAAAGACCAACGTGCTGACCGGCTATCTGGCCGCGGTCTCGCGCCTGCTCGACCGGCCGCTGGCCGTCGTCGTGCAAAGCTCGTCGGCGGCCGGCAAGACGACGTTGATGGACGCGATCCTCGCCTTCATCCCGCCGGAGGCGC
>JAEXPL010000242.1 GCA_023446865.1 Verrucomicrobiota bacterium
ACGTGGTGCACGGGCGACGATTCCGTGGTCGAGCCGGGCAACAAGATCACCCTCGTCCCGACGTTCTGACGCGATGGAAGCCCGGGGCGACGGGGCCGGCCCCGTCGCTCACGCTCCATCGGGATTGAGCTCGAGCAGTCTCGTACGCACCGCGGTGAGCGCTTCGTCGCCCGCCGCGAGGCGCTGGTGATCCCATTCTTCTACGCGAACCTCGATCCGCGAGAACGGGCAGGGGAGATAGAACCGATCCCAGCTGGGCAGGCGCCAGGCGCATTGGAAGCGCATTCCGACCAAGATCGTCGCCGCGCCGGTCTTGCGCGCGAGGATGATGCCGCCGCCTTTCAGATCGTAGCAGGGGCCGCGCGGTCCGTCGGGCGTGATACCCACATCTTCGCCATCCCGCAGTTTCTCGGCGAGACTGTGCAGCGCTTCGCGGCCGAACCGGCTGCTCGAACCGCGCACGGTGTGCAGACCGACGACCTCGAAAAAGGCCGCCAGCCACGCGCCGTCCTTGCTGGCGCTCACAAGGGCGAACAGCCGTTTCCCGCGCCGGAAGCGGCGGTAGAGCTCCGCCGCGATGAAGAGCCGGTTGTGCCAGAGCGTGAACACCGCCGCGCAATCCGTGCGCCCCAACAGGGCGCGCGACGCCGGGTCGGCCTCGAGCCGCAGAGTCCGGCACCATACCCGTACGAGCAGTCCGAGCGGCCACAGCAGCCCGCGTCGCCAGCCGGCGATGGCGTGGACGCGATGGGTGGCGGGCGGACGGCTCTCGGTCATGCCCAAGGTGTAGGGGAGCGGCCGGCTGCGCGGCAATGAAACTCGCGGCACGGGCCGACCACGCTGCGCGCCGTGCGGGCTGCTCGGTCCCCGGACGCCGTGTGGACGGGGAGTTTCCCGGTGGTGCGGCGATCCCGTCTCGGCGGCTCGGGCACGCGACCGGCCCTGGCATCGCGCGGCAGGATGCCGCCTCAATCCGTCGGAACGGGGACCGGGGCGAGACGACGGATCGCGTTGGTGAACTGCTCCATCGAAAACGGCTTCTGGAGGAAGCCGGAAAACTTCGCCGGGTCGAAACGTTCCGCGATCTCCGATTCCACGCAGCCACTGACGAGCAGCGCGGGCAGATCCGGCCGCACCTCGTGGAGGGCGCGCAGGCATTCGAACCCGTCCATGCCGGGCATCGTGAGATCGACGATCGCACCGTAAAGGCTGCCCGCATGGTGGCGGCACAGTTCGATCGCGGCCTCGCCGTCGGCGGCGGTCACCACCTCGAACCCGAGGCGTCGGCCCATCCGTTGCGCGATGCGGCGGACCGCCTCCTCGTCGTCGATCACGAGAAGCACGCGGCGTGGTGTTGCGGTGCTCGCCTCGGTCGGCCGGACCACGGGCTGGGCAGGCGAGCGTGCGAGCGGGAGCAGCACCGTGACGACCGTGCCGAGCCCGCGCCGGCTCTCGATGAAGAGGGCGCCATGGTGGGCGCGGACGATGCCTTGCACCACCGGCAGGCCGAGGCCGCGGCCGGCGAACTTCGTCGAGTAGAAGGGATCGAACACGCGCTGGGCGGTGGCGGTGTCCATGCCGCATCCCGTATCGGCGATCTCGAGCAGGACGAAGGGCTGCGGCTGGGGCTTTTCGGTGATCAGGCTGGCGGCGAGCAGCTCCTCGGAGGCGTCGTCGACCCGGCTGGTGCGCAGCTCGATCGTCCCCGGAGGCGCGAGGATCGACTCGGCGGCGTTGGTCACGAGGTTGACGAGGATCTGGCCGATCTGGCCGGAGTCGCCGTCGATCTCCGGCAGGTCCGGCGCGAGGGCCAATTGAAGTTGGGCGCGCCCGGCGACGGCGGCGTGGAGCAGCGGCTCCTGTTCGCGCACGATCGCATTGAGGTCGAGGCTGTGGACCTGGAATTGCGTGTGCCCGACATACGCAAGCATCTGGTGGGTGAGGCTGGCGGCGAGGCGGGCGGCGCCGATGGCGTCGTCGAGGAGCGGGGCGCGGGGGTCGCCGGCGGGCAGGTCGGAGCGGGCGAGCTCGATGTTGCCGAGCACGCCGGTGAGGAGGTTGTTGAAGTCGTGGGCGACACCGCCGGCGAGCACACCGAGGCTCTCGAGCTTCTGGCTGTGCAGGAGGCGGCGTTCGAGGTCGAGCCGTTCGGCCTCGGCCTGTTTGCGCTCCGAGAGATCGACGTCGATCCGGTAGAGTTCGGGGCCGGTCCCGGGCACGCCGATCACCATGTGGCTGGAGACCACGGGCACGAGCGAGCCGTCCTTGCGCTGGAGCTGGCACTCGGCCGGCGGCAGCGCCTGGCCCGTCGCCAGGATCTGGTGCCAGAGGATGCGGGTCTCGTCGCGCACGGGCGGCGGCACGATCAACGTGGCGAGGTTGCGGCCCAGCGCCTCGGCGGCGGTGTAACCGTAGAGGCGTTCGCTCGCCTCGTTCCAGTAGCGCACGGTGCCGTCGGGCGCGCAGCCCTGCACGGCCACGGCGGGCATGCGGCCGAGCAGCCGCCGCAGGCGTTCCTCGCTCACGCGCAGGGCCTCGGTGGCGCGCTCGCGTTCGGCGGCGAGCGCCTTGCGCTCGGAGATGTCGCGCACGGCGGCGAGGCAGCGGCCGGAGGCGAGGTCGGCGGTGATGACGACCTCGGCCCAGAAGATCCGTCCTGTGGCGGCGCGGGCGCGCCAATCGAAGACCTGGGGCCCCTCCTCGACCGCCCGCGCCAACCGGCGGCGGGCGTCGTCGCCGGTGTAGGGCGGCACGCCCTCGCTGAGCTCGTCGAGGGTGCAGCGGCCCAGGGTCTCCGCGTCATATCCATACATCCGGCACGCGGCGGCGTTGGCGCCGAGGATCCGTCCGTCGGCGCCGGCATGGACGAAGATCGCCTCGCCGAGGGCGTCGCACACCTCGTGCCAGTCGACCGCGGTCGCGCTCCGGGGAAACGCCTCGAGGCGTTGGGCCGGAGCGGTGGACGCGGGCTGGGTCGTCGGGTTCATGCGGTGCACCTCCGCTGGACAGGAGGTTGATGGCACCGGTTCCGGACGGGACGCTTCCGGTGCGGGACGCGCTCCCCGCAACGCCAGACTGCGGTGGCCGGCGATCGGCACGCGGGAGGGGTGGAGACCCGGATTTGCACGGGGCGGGGTGGCAACGAACCGTCATGAACAGAGCGTTACCGACGAAACGGGGCAAGCGTGTTTCCATCCGGCGACGCCGGGGCTTGCGGTGGAGCGCAGCGCGCGCAGCGTTCTGGCGCCATGGTCCGACCCTGCGCCACGTCTGGTTTTCGCCGCCGATGAGTGCCTTCGTTCCGCCCGGCGATTGTCCGACCTGCGGCGAACCGGTGCCCGCGGGGGCCGCGGCATGCCCGCATTGCGGGGCCGACGAGCGAACGGGTTGGAGCGAGGAGACCTACCTCGACGGAGTCGACTTGCCGGAAGATCCGGAGGAGGGTGAGCACCGGCGTTCGCAGGAGCGGGAAGCGGGCGGCGACCTGCCGCGTGGCGGCCGGGCCTGGCTTGCGCTTGGGCTGGTCGTGCTCCTCGTCCTCATCCTCAGCGGTGCCTGGTGGCTGCTGTGAGCGGAGGCTGGTGCGAGCTTGTACTCTTGCGAGCCTCAGACTGGTTTGAGCCCGAACTCGGCGAAAGCGAGGGTGGGGAGGTCGGGGTGGATCGAGGCGGCGCCGGCGGCGCGGAGCTCGGCGGCGGTGTGTGTGCCGGTGGTGACGCAGAGGCATGGGAAGCCGGCGTTGGCGGCGGTAGCGAGGTCGAAGGGGGAGTCGCCGATGAGGCAGGTCGTGACGGCTTCGGCGCTGAGGCGACGGAGGGCTTCGGCGGTGAATTCAGGGGCGGGCTTGCGCCACGGGCAGTCACGGGCGCCGAGGATGAGGTCGAGTTGAGGTGCGAGTCCGAGGTGCGCGAGGATGGCGCGGGCGTGGTCGCCGATCTTGTTGGTGAGCACGCCGGTCTTCACGCCGCGTGCCTGAAGGGTGGAGACAAGCTCGCGGCCGCCGGGGTAGACGGTGGGATCCTCGAGCTGGATCGTCTCGGCGTAGGCGACGTGTACGCGGCAGGCCTCGGCGACGAGCGACTCGGGCACGAAATGCGCCATCGCCTTCTCCAATCCGCCGCCGACCGCGCGGCGCACCTGCTCGGCGGTCGGCGCAGGATAGCCGAATTGCGGGAGCGTGTGGCAGTAGGCGCGATGAATCGTCGTAAAGGCGTCGACGAGCGTGCCATCGAGGTCGAAGAGGACGGTGCGGAACGGGAGCATGCGCGGGGACAGTCGGCGGAAAACCGCCTCGCGGGGCAACCGCGAAGCGCAGTCGTTTTTCGTCGCCTCGCCGGTGCGACGTGGCAGGGTGTGGCCGCGCGCCATGCCAACCCAGCCCGCCACTGCCGCCACCCTGCAGGTCGAGGAGACGGGGGACCTGTGCCGTCTCACGTTGGGCGGACGGTGGGATGGAACCGCGGCCCGGCCGCGCTGGACGCCGCCGGCGGGCGGAGGCGTCCGGCGAGTCGAAATCGTGGTGACGGAGTTGGAGCGGTGGGACGGCTCCCTGGTGCTGTTTCTCGGCGAGGTGCGGCGGGCGTGCGAGCGGCATGGCTGGGCGTTGGCGGCGCAGGGCTTGCCCGGGGAGATCCCGCCGAAGCTGCTCGAGGTGAGGACCGGCGCGGCGCCGCGCGCGGTGGGTTGGCCGTGGCTGGAACACTTGGGGTTGACCACGCGGCTGGTCGTCGCCGATGCGCTCGAACTCGCGCGGTTCATGGGCAACTGCACGATCGCGGCCGGACAGGTGCTGCGGCGGCCGGCGCGGTTCCGCTGGGCCGACTGCTTTGCGCAGATGCAGCAGTGTGGCGCCTACGGCCTGCCGATCGTGGGCCTGATCAGTTTCCTTGTCGGCGTGATCATCGCGTACCAGTCGGCGGTGCTGCTGCGGCAGTTCGGGGCCGACATCTACGTGGCCGATCTGATCGGCATCGGCGTCGTTCGCGAGATGGGGCCGATGATGGCGGCGGTGGTGCTGGCCGGGCGCACCGGCGCGGCGTTCGCTGCGGAGATCGGCAACATGAAGGCCAACGAGGAGATCGATGCCCTGGAGACGCTCGGCCTTAGCCCGGTGCAGTTCCTCGTGCTGCCGCGGCTGGTGGCGCTCCAGTTGATGATGCCGTTGCTTGCTCTCTACGCCAACGCCCTCGGCATCCTCGGCGGCCTCGCGATCGCGTGGGGCGTGCTTGATCTGCCGCCGGTCACCTACTGGATGGAGACCAAAAGCGTGCTCGACCTTTCCGATCTCTCGACCGGTTTGGTCAAGAGCGTGGCGTTTGGTGGGCTCATCGGTTTTGCGGGCTGCCTGCGCGGTCTGCAGGCGGAGCGCAGCGCGTCCGGCGTGGGCAAGGCCGCGACCTCGGCCGTGGTCACCGGCATCCTCTGCATCATCGTCGCGGACGCCGTGTTCGCGGTGGTGTTCAACATCCTCGGCATCTGAGCGGTGCGCGCCATGTCGATTTCCAGCGAGACCGCCATCGAAGTGCAGGGCCTGGAGTGCCGCCAGGGCGAACGTACGGTCCTGCGCGACGTGAACTTCTCGGTACGGCGCGGCGAGCTGTTCTTCGTCATCGGCGGCAGCGGCTGCGGCAAGAGCACGCTGCTCAAGCACCTGATCGGCCTGCTCCCGGTCGCCGCCGGCCGCATCGCCTATTTCGGGAGCGACTTCACGGCGGCGGGCGCGGCGGAGCGGCGCGACATGCAGCAGCGTTTCGGCGTGTCGTACCAGTACGGCGCGCTCTGGAGCTCGATGACGCTCGCCGAGAACGTGGCGTTGCCGCTCCAGGAATACACCAAGTACTCCCCGGCGGAGCGCCGCGAGATCGTGCGGTGGAAGCTGGCCCAGGTCGGCCTGTCCGGCTGCGAGGACCAGCTGCCCTCCGAGATCAGCGGCGGCATGCGCAAGCGCGCCGCCATCGCCCGCGCCCTCGCGCTCGACCCGCCGATCCTCTTCTTCGACGAGCCGGCCGCCGGCCTCGATCCCATCACCTCGCGTTCGCTCGACCGGCTCATCCTCGAGATCCGCGACAACCTCCACACCACGATGGTCATCGTCTCGCACGAGCTGCCGAGCATCCTCGGCATCGCCGACCGCGCGATCCTCCTGCACCGCGATGTGCAGGGCATCCTCGCCGAAGGCCCGCCGCGCCGGCTGCTCGCCGAGTCGACCGATCCGCGGGTGCGCGAGTTCCTCGCGCCGGAAGATGTCGTCTCCGCTGCCAATCAACCGTGAAAACCAAACTCAGTCCCACGCTCATCGGCGCGTTCGTGCTCGGCGGCGGCGCCCTGTTGCTGGTCGCCGTGCTCGCGTTCGGCGGTTCGTCGCTCTTCAACAAGCCGCAGCGCTTCGCGGTGTTCTTCGACGAATCCGTGCACGGACTCGACGCCGGCGCGCCGGTGAAGCTGCGCGGCGTGCGCGTGGGCCGCGTGGCCGATATCGTGGTGCGGTTCGATGCCGCAAAGCACAGCTCCGAGGTCGAGGTCGTCTGCGAGGTGACGCGCAACGTCCTCGTCGGTCCCGATGGCAACCGTGTCGATTTTTCCGAGGCCGGACGGATCGACGCCCTCGTGAAGGACGGCCTGCGCGCCGAACTGGCGGTGCAGGGCCTGGCGACCGGCCTGCTCTACGTGGAGCTCGGGTTCGACGAGGAACAGAAGTACCCGTTGCCCCCCAAGCTGCCGCAGGCCGACATGCCCGTGGTGCCGGCGGTCCCCTCGGCCATCGCGGAGTTCACGGCGAGCATCACGGACTTGTTGGCGAAGCTGCGGCAGGTCGACTACGCGGGCATCTCGACCGACCTGAAATCGCTGCTCGTGAGTGCGCGCACGAAGGTCGATGCGCTCCAACTCCAGCCCGCGGTCGACGAGGTGCAGGCCGCCGCGGCCGCCGTGCGCGTGCTGGCAAGCGATCCGAAGATCGGCGAGGCTTTCGCCAATGTGAACCGCACGTTGACCGCGCTCCACACGACGATCGGGCATCTCGACGAGCAGGTGGTGCCCGCGGGCGAGGAGTTGCAGAAGACGCTCGCCGAAGCCCGCAGCGCGATGGCGCAGCTCAATACCGCCGCGGTGTCCGTCCGCAATCTCACCGGACCGCAGACCGGTCTCGGCGAGGAGGCGGTGCGCACCCTTCAACGGGTGGGCGATGCGGCGGAGGCGATGCAGCGCCTCGTCGACTTCCTCGAACGCAATCCCAAGGCCCTGCTCACCGGTCGCCCGGCGCCGGAGACCAACCAACGTCGATAACTCCTGGATTCACGATGAACACACTCCGTCCTCGCTCCGTGCTGGGTCTCGGTTGCGCCCTGTTGCTGCCGCTGCTCGGCGGTTGCTCTTCGCTCTTCAAGCCGCAGGCCGACGCCACCCGTTTCTATGTGTTGTCCGCGTCGGCCGCTGCCCTGACCGCGACCAACCCGGCGCAGGGCGCGACGATCGGTTTGTGCCGCATCGAGCTGCCCGCCTATCTTCGCACGCCGGCGGTGGTGCTGCGCCCCGGTGGCACGGAAGTGCGGCATGCGCCGGCGGCGCGCTGGGCCGAGCCGCTCGACCAGGGCATCGGCCGCGTGTTGCGCGAGAGTCTGCGGGCCCAGCCAGGGGTGCGGTCGGTGGTGGCGTATCCCGCGCCGCGTGCAGCGACGCCGGACTACGAGGTGTCGATCGCGGTGTTGGCGTGCGAAGCGGTTGAGACGAGGGACGGCCAGCAGGCGCGGTTTGCGGCGACCTGGGAGATCCGCTCCACGGCCGACGGAGGCAGGCTGGTGGCGACGGGGACGTTCGAGATCCAGCCACCGGACCGCCCGGCGGGGGACATGGCCGACCTCACCACTGCCTTGGGCGGGGCAGTCGCCGAACTCGGGCGCGTGTTGGCGTCGATGCTGCCGAAGTAGGTGAGGGAGCCGGCGGAGGTACCCCCCGGGGCATCTCCGCACCGGTTGCCCGGTTTCACGCATTTCTTGGCCAGCTAATCATCCCTCTTGCCAAGCGCGCCTTCCTTCGGTGTCCTGCCCGGCTCCGGTGCGTGTGCGCCACGGCGGTGATCGCCGAAACGGATGCGCGCCGTTCGAATTCCATCCAGTAAACTAACCTCCACGGAGTAAAACAATGGCAGTCAAAGTTGCTATCAATGGTTTCGGCCGCATCGGCCGCCTCGTGTTCCGCGCCCTCGTTGAGCAGGGCTTGCTCGGTACGACGTTCGACGTCGTTGCCGTCGGCGACATCGTCCCGGCCGACAACCTGGCCTACCTGCTCAAGTACGACTCCACCCAGGGCAAGTTCAACGGCACGGTCGCTTCCAAGAAGTCGGCCGCCGACAAGGCCGAGGACGACGTCCTCGTGGTCAACGGCAAGGACATCCTCGTCGTCAGCGCCAAGTCCCCGGCCGAGCTGCCGTGGGCCAAGCTCGGTGTCCAGGTCGTCATCGAGTCGACCGGTCTCTTCACCGACGCCGAGAAGGCCAAGGGCCACATCGCCGCGGGCGCCAAGAAGGTCATCATCTCCGCTCCGGCCAAGGGTGAGGACATCACCGTGGTGCTCGGCGTGAACGACGACAAGATCGACTACGCCAACCACAACATCATCTCGAACGCCTCCTGCACGACGAACTGCTTGGCCCCGCTGGTCCACGTTCTCCTCAAGGAAGGGTTCGGCATCTCCGAAGGTCTCATGACCACGGTGCACGCCTACACCGCCACCCAGAAGACCGTTGATGGCCCGTCCAAGAAGGACTGGAAGGGTGGCCGTACCGCCGCTCAGAACATCATCCCGTCCTCGACCGGTGCCGCCAAGGCCGTCGCGCTCGTCTGCCCCGAAGTCAAAGGCAAGCTCACGGGCATGGCTCTCCGCGTTCCGGTCCCGACCGTCTCGGTCGTCGACCTGACCTTCAAGACCACCAAGGACACCTCGCTCGCCGAGATCAAGGCCGCCCTCAAGAAGGC
>JAEXPL010000089.1 GCA_023446865.1 Verrucomicrobiota bacterium
GGTGCGGGTGAAGCTCCACGATCTGAGCACGGAGGAGATGATCGCCGGGCTGCGGGAGGGCAGGTTGCAGTTGGCGATCCTGGTGCGGCCGCTGAAGGCGATGCTGCGCGGACTGCATTTCGAGGCGTTGGAGCGCGATGCGCTGCGGCTGGCGGTGCCGCCGGGACATGCCTTCGCTCGGTTGCGGTCCGTGCCGCGGGCGCAGGCCGCGAAGGAGCGGTTCGTCGGTCTGACGCGGGCCCACTATCCGGAGTACTACGCGACCTTCGATGAATTGTTCGCCTCGGTTCGGCCGAAGCCGCGGGTCGTCGAGGAGCACGACGGGGCCACGAGCCTGATCGCGGCGGTCGAGGCTGGCGGCGGCGTGGCGCTAGTCTCGCAGTCGCTCGGATGCACCGCGGGCGCGCGGCTGAAGCTGGTGCCGTTCACGCCGGCTCCGGCGCCGTTGATCGTGGGCGCGGCGTGGGCGGGCGAGGGGTTGGCGCCCGCGGCGGATCTTTTCCTGAAATGCGCCCGGGCGGCGGCCGGCGGGCGGGAGTGACGGAGTTGGCTATTTCGTCTGGTTACCGAGGATGGCGGCGACCTGCTGCACGTCCTTGTCGCCGCGGCCGCTGAGATTGACGATGACGATCTTGTCCTTGGGCAGTTCGGCGGCGCGCTTGAGACCGAAGGCGACGGCATGGGTCGATTCAAGCGCGGGGATGATGCCTTCGAGGCGCGAGAGGAGCTGGAAGGCGGCGAGCACCTCGGCGTCGGTCGCGTAGGAGAAATCGATGCGGCCGCGCTCGTGGTAGAAGGCGTGCTCGGGGCCGACGGCGGCGTAGTCGAGGCCGGCGGAGACGGAGTGCGTCGGCTCGATCTGGCCGTCGGCGTCCTGGAGCAGGAGCGTCTTGGCGCCCTGGAGTACGCCGAGGCGGCCGCCAGCGAAACGCGCGGCGTGGTCGCCGCGGGCGATGCCACGGCCGCCGGCCTCGACGCCGGTCATGCGAATGTTGGGCTCTTCGAGGAACTCAAAGAAGAGGCCGATGGCGTTGCTGCCGCCGCCGACGCAGGCGATGAGCTCGTCGGGCAGGCGACCCTCGCGCTCCAGAATCTGGGCACGCGCCTCCTGGCCGATCACGCGGTGGAAGTCGCGCACCATCTTCGGGTACGGGTGCGGACCGTAGGCGGTGCCGAGCACGTAGTGGGTGGTGCGGACGTTGGTGACCCAGTCGCGCAACGCCTCGTTGACGGCTTCCTTGAGAGTCTTTTGGCCGGCCTCGACGCCGACGACGGTCGCGCCCATGAGGCGCATGCGGAAGACGTTCAGCGCCTGACGGGCCATGTCGACCGAGCCCATGTAGACGACGCACTCGAGGCCGAACTTCGCGCAGGCCGCCGCGGTGGCCACGCCGTGCTGGCCGGCGCCGGTTTCGGCGATGATGCGCTTCTTGCCCATGCGACGGGCGAGGAGGACCTGGGCGAGGGCGTTGTTGATCTTGTGGGCGCCGGTGTGGAGGAGGTCCTCGCGTTTGAGGTAGATCTTGGCGCCACCGACATGTTCGGTGAGGCGCTCGGCGAAATAGAGCTGGGTGGGGCGGCCGGCGAACTCCTTGAGGTGGTGGCGCAGCTCGTTCTGGAAAACGGGATCGACGCGTGCTTCGTCGTAGGCGCGCTCGAGCTCCTGCAGGGCGGTCATGAGCGTCTCGGGCACATAGACGCCACCGTACGGGCCGAAATGGCCGGCGGCATCGGGAAGACTGTTGCGATCGAGCGGAGCGGACGCGGAGGACATGAGGCGAAGAGGGAAGGAGAGCGCCGCACGCTTGGCAACTCTGCGGGAGGGCGGTGCGAAAACGCGTGGCAAGCCCTGCCACCAAGAGAACGACCTGTCGCGTTGGAACTTCGAGGCGTTGGCGAGAGATCGGCACTTCCGTTGCGGGTTGGGGATGCGGCAATCTCGTCCTGGGGATTTTGCCGGGGTGATTGAGTGGCAGGACGCGGGGCACCGGCTGCGAGACGGTGTGAACGGCAACGAATGCCCCCGAGGGCGCGGCAGGTTCTGCCGATCGGGGTGAATTGGTTTTGTAAAGAATTGATGGATAGGACCTAAAGACGGTGGCACTGGGCTTGCATAACGAAGCTAAAATGCAAGCCCAGGGTCGTAGAACGCAACCCGAGGCCAACGCCTCAACTCCAACCGCTGAAGCCGGTTCGTCCTATCGCTTTCTCGTCCGCTCGGCGGAGGAAGCGGTCGGGGCGATCCGCAACCAGCTGGGCGATGAGGCGCGCGTGGTTTCGGTCCGGGCCGTGAAGGCCGGCGGCATCGCGGGACTGCTGGGCAGCACGCGGTTGGAGGTGATTGCGCAGACCCCGCCGGCCCGGATGGGGGGGGCGGTTGAGACCGTCGCCACCCCGGATATGGTCGAGGCAGTGAGCATGGTGTCTCAGCCTGCCCCAGCTCGCCGCGTCGCTACCCCCGCCGTGACCTACGCCGCTGCCTCGGCGGCCCCGGCAGAGGTGTCGCGTCCACCGGCTGGCGACAGCGCACCGGCGCAATCGCGCGAGGCCGATGTCAGGCGGACGCCGCCTCCACAACGCCTCGACGCCCTGCTTCGCCGTTCGGGGCTTTCCGAGCCTTTGATCGCCCGCCTGCAAGCCAGTCCCGACTGGCCCGGCACCGCCGATCGACCGCTGCATCAAGGACTCTCCGCGGTGGCGGGGCAGATCCGGGAGCTGGCGGCAAGTGTGCCGAAACGGCCGTTGCCGTCGCGGGCGGCTTTCGTGGGATTGCCTGGCGTCGGGTGCACGACGGCGCTGTGCAAGTGGATGGCCGCGGAAGTCTTTGGCCGCGGTCGGCGCGGATCAGTGGCGAGCATCGAGTTCGATCGGCCGAAGGGCGCGGAGGATCTCGCGGTCTTCGCCGAGTTGCTCGGAGTCGACTTCGCGCGACAGCTGCCGGCGGAATCCTCGGCAGGGGACCGTTTCTGCTACGCCGACATGCCGTCGCTCTCGCTCACTCGGCCGGAAGAGAACCGGCGCCTGCGCACCTTCCTCGACGAACAACGGCTGTCTGGTCGCGTGCTGGTTCTGTCGGGATTGACGGATCTGGCGGTGTTGCGGCAGGCGTCGGCGGTCGGGGTCGATCTGGGGTGCACGCATCTGGTTTTCACCCAGCTCGACGAGCTCCCGCACTGGGGGAAACTCTGGGATTTTCTGATCGAGGCACCGCTGGCGCCGTTGCTGGCGACCTGTGGCCCGAGCCTCACGGGCGAATGCGAAACCGATGTGATCGGCGCGGTGCTGCGCCGCACCTTTCCCTGGAACTGACGACCATGCGCTACGCTTTCTTCATCGGCGGATTCGTCGGGTTTATCTTGGTGGCGCTGGCCGGCTTCCTGGCCGGTCGCCCGGGCGAAATCGTCTTCCGCGACGCGGCGCTGAGCTGCGTGATCGCGGCGTTCCTTTTCCGGTGGTTCTGGTCGGTGGTGATCAAGGCCTTCATCGAGGCTGCGCACCAACGCCGGCAACAGGCCGCCCAATCCGCCAAGACCGGCGCGGAAGAAAATGCGCCTGCAACAGGCTCTCCTGCCGCTCAACCCTGAACTGCGCCTGATCCATGAAAGCCGCCCAAGGACCCGCGAAGAAATCGCCCACCGCCGCCGCCCCTGCGACCCCGCCGCCGGCCAAATCCGTCGCCGCCAACGTCTGGCGCACCTACCAGGGTGTCGAGAGCAGCTCGCTCGACGAGAAGGCGCTCACGGAGCGCTATCTGCCGCTGGTCCGGTCGGTGGTCGACCGGATCCGGATCAACCTGCCGCCGCACATTGAAGCCGAGGACCTCTACAGCGTGGGCATCCTTGGGTTGATCGCCGCGGTCAAGAACTACGATCCCAAGCAGAACAATACCTTTGCCGCCTACGCCAGCCGCCGGATCCGCGGCTCGGTGCTCGACGAGCTCCGCCGTCTCGATTGGCGGCCGCGCCGGGCCCGGGCCCAGGCGCGCCG
>JAEXPL010000140.1 GCA_023446865.1 Verrucomicrobiota bacterium
ACGGGCCTTGGCGGCTTCGAACTCGGGACGGGCGCTGAGCGCGGCCAGTTCACCGCGGGCTTTCTCGACGAGGGCTTGGAGAGCGGCTTGCATGATAGGAGAGGCGGAGAGTGAGGGAGAACGAGGGCCGGGCAACGCCGGAAATGCCGCGCTCCCGTTCGGCTCCAGCAGGCGAGGCCGGGAGTTCAGCTCCCGCCCGCCGCGGCCCGGGCCTTGCGCTTGAGCATCAGGAACCGATGGGTGCCCCAGAGCACGATGGCAAAGGCGTACGCGAGAATGCCACCGGCGAAATAACACCCCCAGCCCGCCTCCGGACCGGGAAAAAACAACAGCATCACGCCGCCCAGCAGCGCATAGAACGCCGACGGCAGCAGAATGAAGCAAATCCCCAACACCGTGCCGGTCCCTGCGACCACCTGCCGCGAAAGCTGCAGGTACGCCTGCTCCCCCATCGCCCGCGCCGCCATCACCTTCGACGCGTTCGACGCCGAGACCAACAGCGACATCGTCGCCACCATCACGCCCAGCTCCCGCGAATAGTACGGGATCCCCGCCACCACGAGTGTCGCCAGCGCGAACCGCCACCCGAAGCGCCGCGCGATCGGATTCGCCTCCAACGCGAGCGTGGGCGTGGCGAGGTACGTGGTGCCGATGTCGCCGATCCGCGACACCAACACCAGCAGCGCCAGGAAGTGGTTGAAATGTTGTCCGATGAACTCGCGCATGGTCCGAGGCCCGCAGTCCACAGCACCCGCTGGAAAAAACAAAGCCCGGAAACGGCCACCGGCACCCGCTCAATCCAGCCTCGAGGTCTCGTAGTACCGCACGGTGAACCGCGCGAAGCTCACCCGGGTGAATTCCAGCCAGCGGCTGTGCAGGTACGCGCCGTCCGGCTCCCAACTGCTCCGGGTCGAGAGGAGCAGCTTGCCCGAACGCGGCCGCTCGTAGGCGTTGGGGAAGGTGAGCGAGTCGTCCTTGATCTTGTAGTGCCCAGTGAGCACCTCGAGCAACGCCCGGCGCCCGAGCCCGGCGCCGGGCGATTTCGGATCGTCCGTGGGTTCCCTCGGGCCGCAGACCACCAGCTGCCGCAGGCTGCCCGTGAGCTTGGGGAAGAGGTTGGGGGTCGGCACATAGCACGGCTCCACATTTCCGAAAACGGCCATGCAATGCGGGCACTGGTCGAGCGACGGATCGACCCGTTCCTTGCAGGCGCCGCAGGTGCCGTTCACCCGGCCCAGGAGGCCGCCCCGCGCCACCGCCTTCTCCTCCTTCGCCAACACTTCGGCGTGGGAACTCACCGCGGCCGCGATCGCGGCGTTGAGCGCCGCTGCAGCCTTCGCACCCGGCTCCTGAATCGCTTCCGCCAGCACCGCGTGCAGCGCGGGCACGCGCGGCAGGGTCCGCGACTGTTCGATCAGAAACGCCTGATCCTCGATCCGGGCCAGCACCTCCGGATGCCGCCCCTCGGGATCGGCGAACAACGCCTTCAATTTTCCCTGGTCCTGCACACCGTCGAGCGCCCAACCGCGAAGGTTGCCCGACCACGTCTCCTTCGCGACCGCGAGACGGCTGTCTTCGTCGAGCCGGGCCAACGCGGCCCGCGCCACCGCCTCCGCGGCCGCCTCGCGGGCGATCTGTTTCAGCTCGGCGACGCCCAACGCCGGATGCTCGACCAAAGCCCGCGCAAAGGCCACCCCCTCGGCCTCGACCACCAGCTCCGTGATCACGGCCCCGTTGCTCACCCCCTGCAGTTCGGCTGGTGCGAGCTCCGCCTCCACCCGCTTCCGCAGGGCGGGCCAGCTCTCGGCCCCCCCGCGTGTCACCAGCCCGAGCAACGACGCCTTCTCCGTGAGCCCCGCGAGCCAACCATCGAGCAACGCCATCGTCTTTCGCTCGGCCCGATCCCCCGCCAGCTCCAGGCCGCGCTCGATCAGCGCGAGCCGCGTTGGTTCGTCGACCGCCTTGTCCTTGAACCAACCCAACGCGTTCACCCGTTTCTCCTGCCGCAGGAGCTCCACCAGCACCGCCGGGTCGTCGAGCTTCTCGATACAGCGTTTCCGCACGTCCATGGCGTCCTTGCAGGCGAGAAAGACCTCGCGCAAGTCGGCCGTCCCGCCCAAGCGCCCGACCGCCTGCACCCGCAGGGCGGAGGCCAGCGACTCGTGCGTCGCCAAGCGCTTGAGCGCGGCGACGTCGGAAAGCAGGGAAATGGCACGTTTCTGTTTCTCGGGGTCGCCCTCCGCGGTCACAGTCTGCTCAAGCCGGTCCACGGGCCAGCCGGCCATCGCCGCCAGCTCCATCCGACGCTCGTCGGCCGTCCGCTGTTCGTGCTGCGCCTTGGCGCGGACCAGCGCCCGCATGGCCAGCTTCACTCCCAGAGCCGCCACCACCGGCGCCAACGCGGGCAGCCCGAGCAGCGCCAGGCACCACAGCGCCTGGTCGGTCCGCAGCAAGTGCGCCGACCACCAGAGCCAACCGCCGATTTCGCCCAAGCCGAGCATCGTCGCCAACCACGCCCCCCGCCGCGCCGCCGGCGAGCCGCGCAGCTCCGTCACTTCCCGGTCCACCAGCGCCCCGGCCGTCATGCACATGCCCCGCCCCCAGTAATACAGCACCACCCCGCCAATCGCCGTACCGCCAAGCTCCTTGAGGAAATGTCCCCCGTGGGCCGATTCGCCGAAAACCAGCGGACTGTGCATCGCCACCGCAAACCCCGCGACCGGCACAACCAGCGCCATCAGGTACACCGGCAGGAACTCCGGCAGGTAATGATCCTCGACGACGTGCTCCTCGAAGAACGCATGGATTTTGTTCAGGGCCATAGGCGAGAGTCCACCGGAACTCCGATCCACCACCGCGCCGGCCCTCGCGCCCCCATGGCGCGTGGTTGTTTCGGGGTTTGCCGGGCAACGGGAACCGGCGGACCGACACGAGGCCGGTCGCCGTCCGGGACTGCATCGGGAATGCTGCGGACCGCGTAACGAGAAGTCAACCTCGCCGGCCGGCGAGGTTCCGTGCTCGACCGACGGGACGCGTCCGCATATCGGACACCGCATGCCCCACCGACCGCCGACCGCGTCCGCCCCGCTCCTTTGCGCCCTCCTCGCCGTCGCCACCCTCTTCGTCGCGGGCTGCCAGCAGTCCTCCCGCCCACCCGCGCCGGCCGCCCAGCCGGCTTTCGTGCCCGCAGCGCACCCGTTCCGCCCCACACGCACCCCGGGCGTGATCCAGGCCATCGAGACCACGTCCGTCGACCGGCAGGTCGTCCTCTTCCAGGAGAACGAGGGCGGCGCCGTGCGGCGCATCACGATCATCGCCCTGCCGGAGGAGGACCGGCGGCGGATGATCGGCATGCGGATGGTCTTCGTCGACACCGTGGGCGACATGCTGCAACAGCTTGGCCTCGGGAACCGGCAGGTCGTCCGCATCTTCGACGACGCGTTCCAGTTCGACATCGAATACACCGGCCAGAGCGCGGACCGCAGTCCGTGACCGCGGCGGGCGGAGGCCGTGGCGCAAGCGCGGCGACGCCCGCGCCCCGGCGAGCAAAGCTCGACTCGGCTGCGCCGGTGCTTTTTCTGGCGGGCGTATGAAGACAGAAGCCCACCGCACCGCCCTCCTCGCCCTGCTGCTCGCGCTGGCCTGCGCCCATCCGTTGGCCGCCAAGTCCGACGTCACCGTCAAGACAACGACCGCGCAGAAGGCGGAGAAGGAACTGACCGCCCGCCCGGGCCTCACGACCGCCGAGGTCGACGCCGCGGTGGCGAAGGCTTCGCAGTTGGCTCCGAAAATGAGTGTGCCGCAGGTCGAGCAGATCGTCGGCAGCCTCAACGTCGGCGGCAAAGGCGGCTCGTTGGTCGACATGCTCAACGCGCTCCCGCGCGCTCCCGGCATCGAGCTGACGGCCACCAACGGCATCTGCCGCTTCGATTTCGTGTCCGACGAGAAGGGCCGGTTCTTCCTGAAGTCCTGGGCTCTGCTCCCCGGCGCCAAACCGAGCCAGTGAACCGGTGGGCGGCTGCCGGTAACCAGTAACCGGTGATCGCGCCGCGGACGGAGTCCATGGGACCCGCGCCTGCTCCCGCAGCGGAAGCGCTCCGCTGCCGCCCCTGCGCCGGCCGCGCCAAGGCCGGCCCGCAGCCGCGCCGACCGTTCAATCGAGCGGCGAGAAACGAGCGGCGCCGGTCTGAACCTCCGAGGCTGGTCCCGACGGCTGCCGTCTGTGCCGCCGCGACGAGGCGACCGGTCTGCCGGCGGAGGAACACCGGGATCGGGAGGACGTCGCACACGGCCGTGCTGCCGACTCGCTCACCGTTGGCCTAGTGCTCATCACCCGACGCTCGGCTCTCGTCGTCAGCAAAACGACCGAGCAATGCTGTCGTTCAGGAACGGCCGAGCGGAGGGCCGAGGCGGGACCCGATGTTCGCGAAAGCGCGAGATCTCGTCCGCCCGGTCCACGGATCTGCGTGCTCGGCGAGGGGCGCCGGCTGGGACCGTGAACGACCCGGCCGTCACTGCCCCGGGGAGAAGGACAACCGTCCACTTCTCCAATACCCACTCCCTGTTCTTCTGCCGCCATGGCACGGCGGAAACCCGTAAGGTTCTCGCAGAGGGCGAAACTCCGACGAGTTCCGCCACGGCAGTTCGCGATCGGTCCTCGCTCGGAGTGTGAACAATGCGGGCCAGACGGTTCGCACGCTCCTCGACTCGCTGGCCTGCGATCGTCCTCGTGACCGTGCCGGTTCCCCGACGCCGGATGGTTTCGCGTTACCGCGGTGCGGACACAGGGTGCCTACTTCCCCGCGGCCTTGGCGCGTGCCTTCGCTGCCTCCATCGCCGCGCGCATGCGGATCGTCGTCTGCATCTGGATCTGGAACTTCACCGTGTCGTCGTGCAGCAGCCGCGCCAGCGTCTTGTACTGCGCGGGCTGAAGCAGCGACTCGGCGCCAGCCAACACCTTCGCGTTGGCCTCCGTGCGCTGCTGGAGCAGCGCATCGGCGTCGGCCTGCGTCTGCGGACGTTTCATGTAGAACACCCCCGAGGAGAGCACCGGCCAGAGCGCGGCGTACTGGTCGCGGTCGAGCGGCACCGCCTCGTAGCGCAGCCGGTCGTCCAACTGTTGGAGACGCTCCGCCGACACCGGCTTCGTCTCCACCCGTTCGAAGAGCTCCGCCTCCGCTCCGCCCACGAGTGCCACCAGCTTCCGGTGAAACTCCGCATCGGCCTCGCGGCGCTGCCCCTCGGGCAGCGCGCCGTCGGCATCGGCGCTGGAGAAGTCCAGGCGCGTGGCATAACGCTCGGCCAGCAACGTCCGCAGCTCCTCGCGCTGCGCGTCGGTGAGCTGCGTCTGGCGGGCGATCAAGGCGGCATAGCGGGAATACTGGTCGGCCTTGATCCAGTCCATCGCCAGCGCGACCGTCTCCGGCTTCCCGAGCATCTCGGAGAGCATCGCGCGCGGAACCGGCAGCGTGCTCGAAGGCCGGTTGCCCAGCGACGGCCCGGGCCCGCGGCCGGCCTGCAGCAGCGAGACCTCGCCGCGCAGGTCGCGGACCGTCGCCTCGCTCTTGGCGAGCTGGTCCTTCAATGCCGCCAGCTCGGCCTCCGCCGTGGCGACGGTCGCCGCCTCCTTGGCCTGGACGGCGGTCGCCCGGGATTGCACCGCCGCCTGCTGTTCGACACGCCCTTCCAGCGCCGCGCGTTGCTGCGCGAACACAAAAGCCAGGACGCCGCAGGCCAGCGTCGTGAAGGCGAACAATCCGATCAGGAGATTCTTATTCATCGGGGAGCCGTGTTGGGGGGTGGGACACCGGAGACTGTCATCGGTTTCACCCGACGCAACGCGCAACTCCACCACGTCGCCGCGTGCCTCAATCCTCACGACGAAACAGCCTTGCTTGAGGTAGGGCGAAGCGTCCCCGCTGAGCCGCGGCTCACCCGGAGGGTTCGCCCTACCCACGGACACCTGCACCTTTTGTGCTTCATTGCCGAGGCTTCGTGAGGATTCGGGCCGCGTGCCCCGCCCCCGCCCTGTAGGCCACCGCGCCGAAGTGGCCCGCCGGTCCGCCCCTTCGCCTTGTCTCCCCACGGCCTGGGTACAGACTCCTCGGCCATGCCGGCCTTGCCCGCCCCGTCTGCCGACCCGCACAACCTCCAGCGCTTCATCGCAGCACAGGCACCCTGCTACGCGGATGCGCTCGGGGAACTGTGCGCAGGCGAGAAGCGCACGCACTGGATGTGGTTCGTGTTTCCGCAGGTCGCGGGCTTGGGCACAAGCTCGACCGCGCAGTTCTATGCGATCCGATCGCGAGCCGAGGCGGAGGCCTACCTCGCCCACCCGCTTCTCGGCTCGCGCCTGCGGGAATGCGCCGCGGCGCTGCTCACCGTCGAGGACCGCACGGCGGAGGAGATCATGGGCTATCCCGATGTCCTGAAGCTCCAGTCGTCGCTGAGCCTCTTCGCCGCGCTTGCCGGCCCGGGCAGCGTCTTCGCCGCCGCGCTGGAGAAGCTCTACGCCGGCGAAGCCTGCGTCCGTACCCAACATTTCCTCGCCGCCGAAACCCGCCGCGAGTAGACGAACGAAGCCCCCTCGCACCCGCTCCGCCCTTCCGTTGCCCGACCGTCCACCGTCCACCGTCCACCGGCCCACCGCCCCCCGCCATGCACAACCTCAAAGCCCTGCTCGCGATCACGTTTGGCTACGGCGCCGCGCTGGTCTGCGGTATCAAGGCGATCCACGGCTGGATCCTGCTGGCCCGTGCCGGCACTGGCAGAGCACCGAGGGCATCATCCGCGAATCCACCCTCTACAAGGACCCCGAGCGCAACAACGCGACCCACTTCCGCATCATCTATGAGTTCGTCGCCGCCGGCCCGCTCACCGGGAACACCCCGCGGCTGTCCGGCAACTGGTTTTTCAACCTAAAACAACAGCAGCGCTTTGTGGAGCGTTTCAAGGCCGGCGAAGTCGTCACGGTCTACTACGATGCCGCCAATCCGGCGCAGAACTGCCTCGATCGCGACGACCGTTCCGGAGTGATCGTCTACAGCATCATGTCGGCCGGCGCCCTGCTGCTGGCGACCGCGCTTGTGCTGCTGATCCGCTGAGCCCCGCCCGGCTCACGCCCCGAGCAACCGGGCCGGCAGGAAGAGCAACGCGCGGACGAGCGCCAGTAGCGCCTCGATCAGGGAGCCGACGATCCGGAATGGGATCGAGAGCAGCCAGAGCAACGGGAACGCGACCAAGAAGAGCAGCGCCAACGGCCAGCACAGCACGAGCAGGAGCGTCCAAAGCAGAAGGGAGAGAAGAAGTTTCATGTTCGTGTGCCGATAGCACACCGCAGCTCCGCCAAAGTTGCAGCGGCGGGCGCCGGCGGATCGACAAACAGAAACGGGGCGGCGGAGCCACCCCACCCCCCCCCCCCGGCTTCAGCCGATGGTTAGCTAGACCGCCCCCCGCGCCCGGGCCCCCGCCCCG
>JAEXPL010000274.1 GCA_023446865.1 Verrucomicrobiota bacterium
CTTCTCATTGGCCGCGACCTCGTGGAGGTCGAGGTGGAGGTATTCGTCGGTCAGCGGATCCTTCTGGATTTCCTGGATGAACGAAATGGCGTCGCGACCATCCGGGCGCTTGAACTCGATCAACGAGGCGGAACCGCCAATGGCCTTCAGGAGGCGGCGGAATTCCGGCTCTTCGACGGCGAGCTGCACCGGCTCGGTGTGCTTTCCGTAGAGGATGGCGGGGATCTTCCCGCTCGAACGCAGACGGCGCGAGGCACTGCGACCTTTGCCCTCGCGGGCGATGACGTTGAGCTTGAGCTGCTTCATGGAAATGCGGTTTTTGGTGGTCTGTATCCCCCGGGAGAGGGGCAGGCCGATGGTGAAAAGGGCCGGACGCTAGTAGTCGGATTTCCGAAATCAACCAAAACTTTCTCCGGTCCGGCGTTTTGGCGGCCGGCCCGCGTGCCGCCACGCAAAACAGGCCGGTCGAAACGACCGGCCCGGGTCGGGCACAGGATCAATCCAGCGCCTCAGCGGCCCTGTTGTTTGGCGGTGTAGAGCGCGACGAGCGCGGCGCCGATCGCCTGCGAGAGTTCGCCGAGCGTCGCGGCCACGATCTGCATCGAGGCGCGCTGGGCCGGGAACAGGTACGGCATGGCCGACTCGCGCACGATCCGCAGGTAGCGTTCGCGGAACTCCGGCGTGGTCGACTCCGGATCCATGAGACCGCCGCCGATCACGACATACTTGGTGTCGAGCGCCATGGTCAGGTTCGCCACGTGCAGCCCCATCGCCTTGGCCTGGAAATCGAAGATCTCGAGCGCGAGCGGGTCGCCCTTCTGGGCGCGACCGCGCAGCGACAGCACCTTTTCCTTCGGCGTGCCCTTGGCGGTGGCCAGTTCGTGCTGCGGGTACTTCTTCAAGATGTCGTCGAGCAGGTGCGGCAGTCCGGAGATGGTCGTGTACGCCTCCACGCAGCCCCAGGTGCGGCCACAGCCGCAGGGATACGCCCGCACGCCGCCGAGCAGGTGCAACGGCGCGGGCATGTGCGCGCCCTCCATGCCGGCGAGGGTGTCGCCGTCAAGCGGCAGGCCGTCCTGCCCCACGTAGGCGCAACCGAGGCCGGAGCCGGGCGCGAGCATGAGCACCGACGCCTTCTCGTCACCGCGCACGCGTTGGGCCTCGCCCACGCCGCCGAGGTTGCCGTCGTTGCCCACCACCAGCGGCACCGCCCGACCCGCCGCCGCCGCGAGCGCCTTGGCGTAGTCGCTGTAGAAATCCCAGCCGGCGAAGCTCTCGGGCAGGTTCGCCGAACGGTCGAGCACGCCGTAGCGCTGGTAGGGACCGGGCAGGGCCAGGCCCACGCCGCGGACATCGGACCAGAGCAGGCCGTTCTCGGCCAGGAAGCCGGATACGCCCTCGACCCAGCCGGCGATCACCGCCTGGGTGCCGAGCTGCGAGTTGGTCGAGCTCTGGCGGAGCTTCTGCGAGATGGCCGTACCGTTGGCCCATACGCCGCAGGTCTTCGAGGTGGTGGCGCCGCTGTCGGTGCCGATGAACACGCCTTGGGTTTTCACGAGGATTGCTGTTTTCGCTGGAGGATTCGGGGGGAGGCTCGGGCGTGCCACGGAAGCGTTCGTCGGGGAGGTTCCCCGCCGTTCGCCCGCAGACGCGCCGGGCACAAGGGATTTCTCGACCCGCGGCGGCCGGGTCAACCCATTTGCCCGCTCCGGCCACCCTGCCGTTTGAAGGACACGCGCAACCGATGCATCCGTTTCGACATCGGCCCCCGAGAACCTATCGTGCCCACCCACTCCCTCCACACCTGTGCACCCGCCCGCCAACCTCCCCGCCTCCGATCCGCAGAATCCCTACGCCGCTCTGCCGGCCGAGCTCGCCGCCCTGCTCGACGGCGAACGCGACTGGCTGATCAACCTCGCCAACACCGCCGCCCTCCTCCACCTCCGCCTGCCCGACCTCAACTGGGCCGGCTTCTACCTCTGGCGCGGCGGCGGCCTCGTGCTCGGCCCCTTCCAAGGCAAGCCCGCCTGCACCCGCATCGCCCGCGGCCGTGGCGTCTGCGGCACCGCCGCCGCCCGCCGCGCGACGGTGGTCGTCCCCGATGTCCACGCCTTCCCCGGGCACATCGCGTGCGACTCCGCGTCGGCGAGCGAGATCGTCGTCCCCCTCGCCCTCCCCGACCGCCCGCTCGGCGTGCTCGACCTCGACTCGCCGCTCCGCGCGCGCTTCACCGAGACGGATCGCGCCGGGCTCGAGGAGGTCGCCCGCATCCTGATCGCGGGTACCGACTGGCCCGCCGAGATCGGCGACCGCGGCTGAATCCCGGCGGCGGATGACTCTGCAATAGTTCCACCGCGCGGTGTTTTGCCTCCCGCACGGGTTTGCGTTCCCTCGTTTCTGCTCTCCCTCCCCTAGCATGAACTCATCCCCTGTCGCCCCCTCGCGCGCCGCCTTCGGCGCGCTCGAAACCCCGACCGCCCTCACCGCCGCCCAGATCGACGCCCGCGCTCGCGAGCTCCTCGGCCAGCTCACCCTCGACGAGAAACTCGGTCTGATGGACGGCGACACGCCGTTCTGGCCCGGACTCGCCGAGATGATGGCGCCGGGCGGCTACGGCAGCCGGCCCTGGGTCGCAGGCGCCGTGCCGCGCCTCGGCATCCCCGGCGTGCGCTTCGTCGACGGCCCCCGCGGCATCATCATGAAGGGCGCCACCACCTTCCCCGTCTCGATGGCCCGCGGCGCCTCGTGGGATCCGGAACTCGAGGAGCGCATCGGCGACGTGATCGGCAAGGAGCTGCGCGCCCTCGGCGGCAACTTCTTCGGCGGCGTCTGCATCAACCTCCTGCGCCACCCGGCGTGGGGCCGCGCCCAGGAAACCTACGGCGAAGACTCGCACCACCTCGGCACCTTCGGCGCCGCGCTCGCCCGCGGCGTGCAGCGCCACGCCATGGCCTGCGTGAAGCACTACGCGCTCAACTCCATGGAGAACGCCCGCTTCAAGGTCGACGCCACCGTCGACCCGCGCGCCCTCCACGAGGTCTACCTCGCCCATTTCAAGATGGTGGTCGAGGCCGGCGTCGCCTCCGTGATGAGCGCCTACAACAGCGTCAACGGAGAGTGGTGCGGCCAGAACCGGCCGCTGCTCACCGGCATCCTGAAGGAGCAGTGGGGCTTCCCGGGCTTCGTGATGACCGACTTCATTTTCGGGATGCGCGACGCCCAAAAGACCGCGCTCTCCGGCCAGGACCTCGAGATGCCGTTCCGCATGCACCTCCACCGCGCGCTCAAGGACCTGGTCGAGCGCGGCGAAGTGCCGCTGGCGCGGATCGATGACGCCGCCTTCCGGATACTGCGCCAGCAGGTGCGCTTCGCCCAGGGGCGCAACCCGGCCGACTACCCGCGCGCCATCGTCGGCTGCACGGCCCACCGCCAGCT
>JAEXPL010000312.1 GCA_023446865.1 Verrucomicrobiota bacterium
CGTTGGAGAAGAACTCGGGCGCGCCGCACTCGTCGGTCTCGCAGTGGGCGAGCTCGTGGCAGATCACGCTGTGGTAGCTCTGGCAGAGCGAGGCGAGGGCGAGGGAGTTGGCGGCGGTGCCGTTGAAGACGAAGAAGACCTCGCAGTCGGTGGCGAAGGTTTCGCGCAGGAGGTCGGCGGCGTGGGCGGTCCACTCGTCGTTGCCGTAGGAGGGGACGGCGCCGGCGTTGGCGGCGGTGAGCGCGGCCCAGGCCTCGGGGCAGATGCCGGCGGTGTTGTCGCTGGCGAAATCGTAGCGGGCGCCGGGGGCGGAGTCGGGACGGGAGGAGGAGTCGCTCATGGGAGGGGATTTTCGGATGTGGGTTGCCGATTTGCGAATGGGAGGACCGGAGGCCGGCGAGGTGAAGCGCAACGGTAGGATGCGGGAAGAATCGATGCGCTCACGCGCATCGCTCCGCCAGAGAGATCAGCGGAGGCAGAGGGCGTAGAGCATGCGGCCGATCTGGACGAGGCCGAAGACGCCGATGGCGATGCCGCAGGCCTGGTTGATGCGGCGCATCCAGTAGCCGCTGGCCTTGTCGCGCAGGAGACGGGCGAGGTTGCTCAGGATGATCCACCAGAGCATCGAGCCGGTGAACACGCCCGCGACGAGGAGCGAGGCCTCGACGGCGTTCTCGATGCGCGCGGCGACGGCGAAACCGGCGAAGATGCCGCCGGCGCCGAGGATCGTGAGCGGGTTGCTGAGCGTGAGGACGAGGGCGGTCGAGAACGCGCCGAGCCAGCCGGGCTTCGGCGGCGGGGTCTTCGGCATCTCGTGCGGCGGGGCGGTGTGCCAGACGAAGTAGCCGATCACGACCAGGAGAAAGCCGCCCACGTTCTCGAGCAGGAGCGTGTGGTTGGCGAGGAAGTCGGAGATGGCGGTGATGCCGAAGGCGAGGATGCCGGACAGGAGCGCGTCGGCCATGGCGGCGCCGAGGCCGGTGATCACGCCGGCGCGGGCGTGGTGCAACAGCGAGCGCCGGAAAACGAGCAGGCCGATCGGGCCGACGGGAACGGCCAGTGCGAGACCGATCGCTACCCCGATAAACGGAATCGTCCAGTCGTTGCCCATATCCGTGATTCGATGCCGTCGATTAGCGGCGAACCTGGCCGGTGCCGTCGATCACGAACTTGTAGCAGCACAGCTCGGCCAAGCCCATCGGGCCGCGGGCGTGCAGGCGGTCGGTGGAGATGCCGATCTCGGCGCCGAGGCCGAACTCGAAGCCGTCGGTGAACCGCGGGCTGGCGTTCCAGTAGACGGTGGCGGAATCGACCTCGGCCTGGAAACGGCGGGCGGCGGACTCGTCGGCGGTGACGATGGCGTCGCTGTGGTTGGAGCTGTCGCGGTTGATCGTGGCGATCGCCTCGTCGAGCGAGCCGACGACGCGCACGGCGAGGATGTAGTCGAGGAACTCGGTGCGGTAGTCTTCGTCGGCCGCGAGCTTGTGCGGGATGTCGGCGGCGGCGAGGAGCGCGGCGCTCTCGGCATCGCAACGTAGCTCCACACCAGCAGGACGTGCAGCCTGGAGGGCGCGGGCGAGGCGGGGCAGGGCGGTGGCGGCGACCTCGCGGTGGACGAGGAGTTGCTCGGCGGCGTTGCAGGCGCTGGGGCGCTGGACCTTGGCGTTGACGAGCACGGGCTCGGCCATCGCGAGGTCGGCGGCGCGGTCGACAAAGACGAAGCAGACGCCCTTGTAGTGCTTGATGACCGGGATGGAGGAGTTCTCCGTCACGAACCGGATGAGCGCCTCGCCGCCGCGGGGGATGATGCAGTGGACGAGGTCGTTGAGCTTGAGAAGGGTGTTGAGCGCGGCGCGGTCGGTCGTGGGGATGAGCTGCACCGCGGTGGCGGGCAGGCCGGCGGCGGCGAGGGCGTCGGCGATGAGGGCGGCGAGCGCGGTATTGCTGTGGAAGGCCTCCTTGCCGCCGCGCAGGATGGTGGCGTTGCCGGATTTCAGGCAGAGCGCGGCGCAGTCGATCGTCACATTGGGACGCGACTCGTAGATGATGCCGATCACCCCGATGGGCACGCGGACCTTGCGGATGACGAGGCCGTTGGGGCGCACGGTGCGCTCGAGCTCGGCGCCGACGGGATCCGGGAGGGCGACGATCTCACGAACGCCCTGCGCCATCTGGCGGATGCGGGCGTCGTTGAGCGTGAGGCGGTCGAGCATCGCGCTGGAGAGACCGGCGGCGCGGCCGGCCTCGAGGTCCTTGGCGTTGGCGGCGACGAGCGCCGGGATGGAGGACTCGATCTTCGCGGCGAGCGTGGTGAGCGCGCGGTCTTTGGCCTCGGTCGAGGCGACAGCCAGTTTCAGCGCGGCGGCGCGGGCGGCTTCGGCGAGCTGGCGGATGCTGGTGGCGAGATCGGTTTCCATCGGAGTACGGATTGAAAACGGCACAAACCGGCGGGGAAAGGGGAATCGGTGGGGTGAAACGGGGAACGCGGAACGGGGAACGCGGAGTACGGAATGACGGAGGGCGGAGCGGGGCCGTGGGATGTTAATCGATGTGGATGACGGGTTCGTCGAGGG
>JAEXPL010000339.1 GCA_023446865.1 Verrucomicrobiota bacterium
GGTTGGACATGCGCGTCTCGCCGGTCATGTGGAGGACGGCGCCGCCGCCCATGAAGAGCAGGCCCTTGTAGAGAATGTGGGCGAAGGCGTGGGCGCAGACGCCGTTGATGGCGAGATCGGTGCCGATGCCGGCGCCGGCGACCATGTAGCCGACCTGCGAGATGATGTGGTAGGCGAAGAGGCGGCGGATGTCGTTCTCGATGACCGCGTAGACGACGCCGTAGAGCGCCATGATGGTGCCGAGCACAACGAGGATTTCCATGCCCGCGAAACCGCGGCAGAGGGCGTAGACGGCGGTCTTCGTGGTGAACGCGCTGAGGAAGACGGAGCCGTTGAAGGTGCCGTTCGGGTACGCGTCGGGCAGCCAGGCCTGGAAGGGCGGGACGGCGGCGTTGACGATGATGCCGATGAGGATGAGCACGCCGGCGGGCGTGCCCGCGGCACCGAGTTCGACGAAGTTCTTGAACTCGGTCGAAGCACCCGGCTGCGCGAGCCAGAGGATGATACCGGCGAGGAGCGAGAGGCCGCCCGCGACGTGGACGAGCAGGTAGCGGAAGCCGGCGCGGGTCGATTCGGGTGTGCGGCGAAACCACACGAGGAAGACCGAGGAGAACGCCATGATCTCCCAGAAGAGGAAGAGCGTGAGCAGGTCGCCCGCGAAGATCGCGCCGAGCGAACCGGAGACGTAGATCCACGCGGCGGAGTGCTGGGCGTCCTCCTTGACGTGGAGGCCGTAGAGCGTGCCGATGGCGGCCATGCCGCTCATGATGACGGCGAAGACGAGGCTGAGCTTGTCGACGCGACCGAAGGTGAGCGTCCAGTTGAGGAACTCGAACCGTCCGTGCAACGCGTCGGGCTGGCCGAGCATCGTGAGCACGACGCCGAACGCCGTGAGCGGGATGGCGAGCAGGAACGCCTTCTTGAGCGCCTTCGGGATCAGCGGCAGCAGGAGCGCACCGGCGACCAGGATCAGCGAGGGATGGATCCAGAGATTATTCACTGTAGTAATCCTCCTTCACGGAGACGCCGAAGTGGCCGTAGGACTTGGAGACGACGACGATGAACACGCAGCCGAGGAAACCGAAGAGCGTCCAGAAAACCGGAACGTTTTCGGCGATGTGGTAGGCCTTGGCCCAGAAACCGTGAGCTTCGCCGTGGGCGGCAGCAGTGGCGCCGTGTTCGGCCGGGGCGCACTCCTCCGCCGAAGCGGCTGCGGAGGGTGCAGCATGCTCGGCCGCGGGAGCGACGGTGTGTTCGCCGGCGGGGGCCGCGGCGTGGTGCCCGAAACCGGTCGTGACGCGAGCGATGTCGGCGACGACGACCAAGCCGAGCACGACGCAACAGGCGACGATCACGGCCTTCAGGTTGCGGCGGAGCGTTTCAATGATGCCGAGGAGACTCATTGGGCGATCCCTTTCACGAATTGCAGGATGACGTCGGGATAGATGCCGATGACCACGGAGATCGCGGCGGTGATGCAGAGCGGAATGAGCATCGAGAGCGGCGCCTCACCGTGGTGATGGTCGTCGTGGTTGTGGCCATGCGCGGCATCGTGACCGGGCCCGGGGGCGGCGGCGCCATCGGCGGCGGCCGCGGCCGGTTGGCCGAAGAAGGCGTGGTAGACGACCGGGGCGAAGTAGGCGGCGTTGAGCAGCGAGCTGCCAATGAGGACGGCGAGGATGAAGTACGAGTGCGCCTCAAGTGAGCCGACCAGCATGTAGAGCTTGGAGACGAAGCCCGCGACCGGCGGGGCGCCGATCATCGAGAGCGCGGCGACGGCGAAGGCGCCGAAGGGCCACGGCATCTGGCGGCCGAGGCCGCCCATCTCGGAGATGTTCTTCTTGTGCGTGACGACGTAGATCGCGCCGGCGCAGAAGAACAAGGTGATCTTGGAGAAGGCGTGCGCGGCGATGTGGAAGAGGCCGCCCTCGATACCGACCGGGTTGAGCAGCGCCACGCCGAGGATGACGTAGGAGAGCTGCGAGACGGTGGAGTAGGCGAGCCGGGCCTTGAGGTTGTCCTTCGAGAGCGCGATCACCGAGCCGAGAAGGATCGTGAGCGAGACGAAGCAGGCGGTCGGCAGGCCGAGATCGAGGCGGGCCATCGTGTCGGTGCCGAAGATGTAGAGCATCACGCGCACCGTGGAGAAAACGCCGATCTTCACGACCGCGACGGCGTGGAGGAGGGCGGACACCGGGGTGGGGGCGACCATCGCGCTCGGCAGCCACGAGTGGAAGGGCATCACGCCGTTCTTGGCGAAGCCGAGGAGGCAGGCGATGTAGAGCGTGATGACGAGGCCGTTGTGCACGCCCGTCGGGAGGATGCCGGTGTGGACGTTGTTGGCGAAGTCGAGCGTGCCGGAGAGCACGTAGAGCAGCACCATCGCCGGAAGGATGAACGCCTTGGCGGTGGTGGTGAGGTAGACGATGTACTTCTGCGCGCCCTCGTAGCTTTCGTCGTCCTGGTGGTGGGCGACCAGCGGGTAGGTCGAGACGCTCACGACTTCGTAGAAGAAGTAGAGCGTGAGGAGATTGTCGGCGAAGGCGCCGCCGACGGCGCCGAAGAGCGCGAGGGCGAAGCAGGTGTTGAAACGCGTCTGGTTCGCCTCGTGGTGGCCGCGCATGTAGCCGGCGGCGTAGAACACGGCGAGCATCCAGAGGAACGAGGCCGCGACGGCGAAGACCATCGAGAGGCCGTCGGCGCGGAGCGAGAAGCTCAGGCCCTTGTAGAAACCGGCCGAGTCGGCCGGGATCAGCTGGGCGACCGTGTAGTGCACGGTCTTGCCGGCGAGGACGTCGGGGATGAGCGACGCGACGAAGCCGAACATGGTGCAGGCGGCGATGAAGGACATCGCCTCGCGCAGGTTCGGCTTTTTGCCAGTGGCCATGACCAGCCCGGCGCCGACGAGCGGCGCGAGGAGGGCATATACCAGACGTGGATCGGATTCCATGGGCGGGGCGTCAGCGTTGCAGGTCGGTGAGCTCGCGGGACTTGATGGACCCGTAGTTGCGGTAAACCGCGATGACTATGCTCAGGGCGATGGCGACCTCGGCGGCGGCCAGGCCCATGATGAAGAGGACCACGATCTGGCCGGTGGCCTGGTCGGGGGCGAAGAAGCGGTTGACCGCCATGAAATTCAGCGAGGCGGCGGCGAAGAGGAGTTCGCCCGAGATGAGCATGCCCACGAGCGTGCGGCGGCGGACGAGGCCGTAGAGACCGACGGCGAGCAGGAAGGCCGCGAGCACGAGGTACGGCGCGGGCTGGTTGTGGAGCGTGAGGAGCTGAGCCAGCAGCGTCTTCATGTGGATTGGTGGTGCCGGCCGGTGCGGGCGATGGCGATGGCGCCGAGGATGGCGACGAGGAGCACGAGCGAGATGACTTCGAAGGCCATGCTGTACGTGGTGAGCAGCTGGACACCGATGGACTCGACCGAGCCGGTGCCGCGGTTGACGGCGAGGGTCGGCCAGTCACCGCAGACGCCGAGGCGGGCGAGCGACCAGCCGATCGCGGCGACGACGATGGTCGTGCTGGCGATCGCGAGCCAGTTGCGCTGGGCGGTCGGCGCGGGCTCGTCGGGTTCGGCGAGCATGACCGCGAAGACGATGGTGACGCAGATCGCGCCCACGTAGATGAGCAGCTCCATCAACGCGAGGAACGGGCTGTTGAGGAAATAGTAGAGGCCGGCGAGCCCGAGGCAGCAGAGGGCGAGACCGCAGACGCTGCGGATGATGCGCTGGGAGGCGACGGCGATGAGCGCTCCCGCCACGGTGATGGCCGCGAAGACGAGGAACAGCGCGGGAATGATGTACTCCGAGAACGCGAAAGGCGTGACCTCGGCGATTGGGGCTGGAATGGCGCTCATTGCTGGGGAGTCTCGGTCGTCTGGGGCGCCGGCTGGGCGGCGGGCGGCGGGGGGGGCTGCGCCGGCTCGGGTTGGGCGGCCGTGGCCGGCTGGCGGAGGCCCTGCTTTTCCATGCGCATCTCAAGGTCCTTGATGAGGTCGATCTTGGCGTAGATGACCTTGCTGGTGCTCGCGAGGTTGTAGCGCTTGGACCAGGTGAGGGCGTCGGTCGGGCAGACCTCGATACAGGCGCCGCAGAGCGAGCACTTGG
>JAEXPL010000413.1 GCA_023446865.1 Verrucomicrobiota bacterium
CGAGGTCCATCTGCTGCTCCTTGGAGTTGGGGAGGAACTCGTGGAGCGGCGGGTCGAGGAAGCGGATCGTGGCCGGGAAGCCCTTCAGCGCCTTGAAGATCCCGAGGAAGTCGCCGCGCTGGTAGGGGAGGATCTTCGCGAGGGCGGCCTCGCGGGCGCCGACGGTGTCGGCGAGGATCATCTCGCGCATGGCATCGATGCGGTTGCCCTCGAAGAACATGTGCTCGGTACGCGTGAGGCCGATACCGGTGGCGCCGAAGGCCATGGCGTTCTGGGCCTGCTCGGGGGTGTCGGCGTTGGTGCGGACCTGGAGGCGGGTGACCTGCGAGCACCATTTCATGAGCTGGGCGTAGCTCTTGAATTTCTCGGTCTGCTTGGCGGCCTCGTCGCCGTGGAGGAGGCCGGCGATGATCTCGGAGGGCGCGGTCTTGATCTGGCCGGCGTAGACGGCGCCGGCGGTGCCGTCGATCGAGAGGAAGTCGCCCTCGGCGAAGCACTGGCCGGCGATGACCGCGATCTTCTTGTCGTAGTCGATCTCGACGGCGGAGGCGCCGCAGACGCAGACCTTGCCCATCTGGCGGGCGACGAGGGCGGCGTGCGAGGAAACGCCGCCGCGGGCGGTGAGGATGCCTTCGGCGGCGATCATGCCGCGGAGGTCCTCGGGCGAAGTCTCGATGCGCACGAGCAACACCTTCTCGCCCTTCTCGGCGGCCTGGACGGCGCGGTCGGCGTTAAAGTAGATCTTGCCGGTGGCGGCGCCGGGGCCGGCGGGCAGGCCGGAGGCGATACGGGCGGCCTTCTTCACCTCGCCGAGGTCGAAGATCGGCGCGAGGAGTTGCTCAAGCTGGTCGGCCGGGTTGCGGGTGATGGCGGTCTGCCAGTCGATGAGTTTCTCCTTCACCATATCGATGGAGAACTTGAGCGCGGCGGCGGCGGTGCGCTTGCCGTTGCGCGTCTGGAGCATGAAGAGCCTGCCGTCCTGGATGGTGAACTCGATGTCCTGGACGTCCTTGAAATGTTTCTCGAGCGTGGCGCGGACCTTCAGGAGCTGGGCGTAGGCTTCGGGCAGGTGGTTCTTGAGCTGAAGGACGGGCTCGGGGGTGCGCACGCCGGCGACGACATCCTCGCCCTGGGCATTGATGAGGAACTCGCCGTAGAACTCGTTGGTGCCGTTGGCGGGGTTGCGGGTGAAGGCGACACCGGAGCCGGAGTTGTCGCCGGTGTTGCCGAAGACCATAGCCTGGACGTTCACCGCGGTGCCCCACTCGGAGGGGATGTTGTACTTGCGGCGGTAGACGATGGCGCGGTCGTTCATCCAGGAGCCGAAGACGGCGCCGGCGGCGCCGCGCAGCTGGTCCCAGGGGTTGTTCGGGAAGTCCTTGCCGGTGCGTTCCTTCACCAAGGACTTGAAGCGGCTGACGAGCTCCTGCTGGTCGGCGGCGGTGAGTTTCGAGTCCTCGATGTTGGTCGAGTAGCGCTCGTGCTTGAGGCCGTGGATGACGGTCTCGAACGGCTCGTGGTCCTCGTTCTCGCGCTTTTGCACGCCGAGCACGACGTCGCCGTACATCTGGATGAAGCGGCGGTAGCAGTCCCAGGCGAAGCGCGGGTTGCCGGTGGCCTTCTCGAGGGCGACGACGGTCTGGTCGTTGAGGCCGAGGTTGAGGATCGTATCCATCATACCGGGCATGGAGTCGCGGGCGCCGGAGCGGACGGCGACGAGCAGGGGCATGGCGGCGGTGTCGCCGAACTTCGTGCCCATGATCTTCTCCATGTTGGCGATACCGGCCTCCATCTGGGACTGGAGCTCCTTCGGGTAGGTACGCTTGTTGGCGTAGTAGTAGGTGCAGACCTCGGTGGTGACGGTGAAGCCGGGGGGCACGGGCAGGCCGATGCGGGTCATCTCGGCGAGGTTGGCGCCCTTGCCGCCGAGGAGGGGTTTCATGCTGCCGTCGCCGTCGGCCTTTCCGGCCCCCCAGAGGTAGACATGCTTCGGGGCCTTTGCGGAGGCGTTCTTCTTGGCGGAGGCCGGAGCCTTGGGGGCCGCCGGTTTTTTGGCTTTGGATTTCGCAGGCATCGCAGTGGATCAGGTTTGAGGAAACGGATGGGCGGAGATGGCAAGGGGTGGCCGTTTTCGCCCGGGGAGAAAGTCCGGCGATAATCGGAAAACGCCTTGTAGTGTCAACGCCACGGGCAGCGGGTCCGGGCGGCGGTCGGCGGGAAGAAGCGGGAATTCTGGCGCCGCGGCATACGGATGGTCCGCGCTCATTTTGCGCGGTCTGGTCGAGGCTGGGGACGGGGAAAATCCGGGCGGTGACCGGTGGTTGCGCCGGGGCGGGGTTGCGCCCAAGGTGCGGGCGTGGAGTTGAACGAGCTCTATCAGGAGATCATCCTCGAGCACTCGCGGCACCCGCGCCATCACGGCGCATGCGGCGGGGCGACCCATGGCGCGCGCGCCGAGAATCCGACCTGTGGCGACGAGGTCGCGGTGCACCTGCGCTTGTCGGAGGCGGGGCGGGTCGAGGAGGTCACGTTCACCGGGCAGGGGTGTGCGCTCAGCCAGGCGTCGGCCTCGCTGCTCACGACGAAGGTGCGCGGCCGCACGGCCGCCGAGGCCCGGGCGCTTGCCGGCCAGGTGCGGCGATTGCTCTGCGGGGAAACGTTGGACGTGGAGGCGCGGGAGGCGCTCGGCGATCTGCTCGCGTTGGAGGGAGCGGCCAAGTACCCGCAACGGGTGAAATGTGTGACGCTTGCCTGGCACGCGCTCGAGCAGGCGTTGGGCCCGATCCCGCCCAAGACGCCGCCGCCGGCTTGACGCCGCGCCCCGTTCGCCCGCTGATCTCCCGCCGTGCCAAGCGACTTCCAGCCTCCCGCGGAAACCTCCGTCGACCCCGATGCCGGGCCGGTGCGATCGGGCGAGAAGGTCATGGGCTTCCTCGATCATCTCGAGGAGTTGCGCTGGACGCTGGTGAAGTGCGCGATCGTGACGGTCCTGTTCTCCACGCTCTCGGGCGTGTTCATGACGCAGGTGCGCCAATTCCTCGAATGGCCGTGGACGCGGGCGTTGGCCGACTATCCGGACCTCACGTTGCATCTGCGCACCGACACGCCGATGGAAGTCTACGGCGTGATGGTGCAGATCTGCGTGACGCCGGCCTTGGTCGCCGCGGCGCCGTTCATGCTGTTTTTCCTTGGGCAGTTTGTGGGGCCGGCGCTCTCCGAGAAGGAGAAGAAAGTCGTTTTCCCGGGCGTGCTCGCGGCGGTGGGCCTGTTTCTCACCGGTGCGGCCTTCAGCTTCCTGCTGCTTGTGCCGGCATCGATCAAGGTCGCGATCGAGGCCAACCAATGGATGGGATACGCGATGATCTGGACGGTGGGATCCTACTACAGCCTGATGACGTGGCTGGTGGTGGGCATGGGCGCCGTCTTCGAGTTTCCGCTCGTCGTGGTGGCGCTGACCTATCTCGGTATCGTCGAAGTGGCGACGTTCCGCAAATCGCGGCGACTGGTCGTTGTGGTCTGCTTCATCGCCGCGGCGGTGATCACGCCGACTCCCGACCCGATCACGCAGACGCTGGTGGCGTTGCCGCTTTGGGCCTTGTTCGAGATCTCGCTGCTTGTGGGCGCGTACATCGAGCGCAAGAAGTCCAAGGCGGAGAAGGCCGAAGCCTACGACTGGCGCCAGACCTACGGCGGTTGACCGGTGACGGCCGGGCTGGGCGAAGCACGGTCGCCGACCGCCTCTTTCGCTTCGGCGCTTCGAACGCTGCTCAATCTTCCACGCGGGCCGCAGCGCGCTGGTGGCGGTAGACGGATTTGAGCATTTGCCACGCTATCCAGAACACACCGGTCATGCAGGCGGCACAGAAGGCGGACCAGAACGCGACCTGCCGCGGGTCCTCGGAGGGCACATGGGTGGTGGCCAGCCAGAAGAAGAGGGCGAACGCGGCGGCGGTGAGCGTGGCGTCGATGAGCACGTTGATGGGGGAGAACTTGCGGGCAGCGGAATCGGCCATGGCGGTTTAATGGGCGAGAAGGCGGTGGTTTGGCAAACCGTCGAGGGCCGGTCGGGTCCGTTAGTAGGGACCGAAGAGGTTCGGGAGGCTCCCGATGAAACCGGCTTTCGACCGCGGTGGCCGGCGGGCTTGACCGCTTCCACGGCAAGTGGGCAACGTGGCGTCATGTTCCCCTCGAAGAAAGGCGTCGGACTGCTGCTGCTCGCCGCGCTGCTGGTGCCGATCCTGCCGTGGGTCGCGCTGGGCCCTGTGCTGGAGCCATGGGCGGCCGGCGTGCTCGAGAATGGCGGAGCTCTCTCGCGTCCGTTGGTCGGCGCGGCCGGGGTGGCGTTGTTGGCTGGCGACAGCTTTCTCCCGGTGCCCTCGACACTGGTGATGAGCGGGCTGGGCCTGGCGCTCGGGGCCGGGCTGGGTGGGCTGGCGGCGTCCGTCGGCGTGTTTCTCTCGGGCAGTATCGCGTACCTCGTCTGCCGGCGTTGGGGCGCGGGCATGGCGCGGCGGATCGCCGGGGAGAAGGGGCTGGCGCGGGTCGAGGAGACGATGCGGCGGCAGGGCGCCTGGTTGGTCGCGGCGACGCGCGCGGTGCCGGTGGTGCAGGAGGCGACCTCGTGTCTGGCGGGAGTCGTCGGCATGCCGGCGCGTTCGTACTTCGTGGCGTTGGTGCTCGGCTGCCTGCCGACCGGGTTCGCGTATGCGGCGATCGGCGCGAGTGCGCTCGGGAATCGTTGGTGGGCGGTGGGGCTGAGCGTGACGGTACCGACGTGCTCCTGGCTGCTCGTCGGAGTGGCGCTGCGCCTGATGCGGGCGCGCACCGGCCGTGTAGGATCTTCCGCGACCGTGGAAACAAACAGCCCCGCGCGCTCGACGAGCGGCGGGGCTGAAAGTGGCTGCCCGACTAGGGATCGAACCTAGACAAGCAGATTCAGAATCTGCTGTGCTACCATTACACCATCGGGCAGTGCTCGCCGAAGCGAGGCGGCCGACGGTAGGGTGCGACCCACGCGGCTCAAGCGGAATTTTCCGCAAGTTTTCAGCAGGGGAGAAACACCGATTCGCTGGAGCCGGCAGTCGGATTCGAACCGACGACCTACGGTTTACAAAACCGTTGCACTACCACTGTGCTATGCCGGCGTGAGCGGTGGAGACCGACCCCCGGCCGGTCGAGGGCGGCACGACGGGCGTGCGCCTGAACCGGCAAAGGACTCCGCCTCCGCGGAACTGACGCGCCCACGTCTACCCGGCGCGCGCCGGGGCACAAGGAAAAGCTTCGTGCGGACTGCCCGGCGAACGGGACAGCCGAGGATCCCGACATGGCGGTCACCGGGCGGCGGTGCACTGGTGCCAGCTCTTTGAACACGACCGGATGTCGCTGCCGCGGCGACGCACATCGTCCGATCTGCGCCACGGCTGAACGAGTTGGTTCCAGTCAGGGAGCGACCGTCTCGGTCCAGCGAAGCACGGCGCCGTCCTGGCGGTCGGGGCGGGCGCCGGGCGACTCGGCGGAGTAGGGCTCGCCCGTGCGCGGCTGGAAGCCGACGTGGCGGTGGGTCTTCAGCGAGAGCAGCATGAGCTCGCCGCGCAGCATGTCCTGCCACTGGAAGAGGCTGCCGGCGGTCTCCGTCGGCGAGAGGCGGACGTCGCCGGAGAGGCCGAGGCCGAAGACGGTGAGGAAGCCGCTGCCGTCGAGCGCCTCGAGCGCGACCCGGCCCTGGCCGCGGTCATGCACACGGAACTTGGCGGCGGCGCTCAGCGCCTCCTTCGAGCCGGGCTGGGTCGAGTGCAGCATGCCGTGGGGATTGGCGAAGGCGATGGAGCTGTCGGCGAGGTTGGCGAGCGTGATGACTTTGCCGAGCGGCAGGTTCTGCGAACGGTCGGCGAGCGGCTCGTCGACGCGGAAGTCGTCGAACTCGGCGACGCCGCCCTCGCGGCCGGCGGTGTTGTAGGCGAAGAGGGCGTAGCGCGGGCCCTGGAAGGTCTTCAGCTGGAAGGGCAGGCGGATCGGCGCGCCGAGGGTGGTGAAGGTTGCGCCGTCGGTGCTGAAGGCGAGCGTGGCGAGATCGTTGTCGTAGTCGCCGACGGCGCGGAGGAAGACGCGCGGAGCGGCGAGCGGACGGTCGATGGTCTCGTTGGTGAGCTGGTTGTAGCAGCGCAGCATGGTGCCCGACTCGGTGCGGGCGAGGCCGATCCACGCGCTGGGGATGTTGAGCAGGCCGAGACCGGCGATGTCGCCGGGTTGCAGCGACGAGGCGTCGAGCGTGACGGTGGCGGTGGATTCGGGACCGATGACGCGTTGCGTGAGCGTGTTGCGGGCGACGAGGAACTGCTCGGCCGGCAAGGTGTGCAGGCGCAGCGTGCCCGGCTTCTCGGAGAGCGACCACTTGTCGGCGGCGGGCGCGTGGGTCCATTGCCAGATCGGCAGAAGCTTCGGGCCGGAGAAATCGTCGCTGCGCCGGTAGGGCGCGGTGGGCGCGACTTGCGCGGCGACGGCCGGCTTGAGCCAAGTGCGCGGCGAGCGGCCGAGGTTGCCCGGCAGGCCGAAGTACGGCCAGCCGTCGTGCCAGGTGACGGGCGAGAGGAACGTGGTGCGACCGACGGACTTGAAGTCCATCATCGAGAAGCCCCACCAGTCGCCGTTGGCGAGCTGCACGATGCCGCCCTGGTGGAGCGGGACGGCGCCGAGCTCGGTGGCGGCGGGCTTGGCGAGGTCGAACTTCGCGCCGGCGCCGGGCACGGGGCCGCGCTGGCCGACGTTGCCGCACCACCAACCGCGTTCGGTGCCCATCGTTTCGCCGGCGCTGATGACGACGGTCTCGTAGGGGCCGTCGATCTTGTCGGCGCGGGAGCACTGCATGCGGCCGACCGGCGCGTAGTTGGCGCTGATGATGGTGTACTTGCCGTTGATCTTGTAGATGTGGTGGCCCTCGCCCATGCCGGCGCTGCGCGGAATGATCACGCGCTCGCTGCCCTCGACGAAGCCGCTGAAGTCGGGCTTGAACTCGATGAGCTTCACGTCGGCGTAATCGAAGACGGCGTAGACGCGGCCGTCGTCGTCGAAGAGCACGGAGAGATCGTGGATCGCGCGGTCGAAGCTGCGGTGCTGCCACGGACCGGCGGGGTTTTGGCTGGTGAAGAGCTGGAGGCCGCGGCCGTTGACGTTCGAGAAGATGTAGAAGGTCCCGTTGTGATAACGGATGCACGGCGCCCAGATGCCCTGGCCGTAGATGATCTGCCCGTTCTCGAGGCGGAACTCCGGGCCGAGGTCGAGCTTCTCGGCGGCGTAGCTGAGAAA